>NZ_JBWKTH010000044.1:0-43026 GCF_059420225.1 Pseudomonas sp. GW821-FHT04D07 | reverse complement strand
CCCCCCCCCCCCCCCCCCCCCCCCCCCCCCCCCCCCCCCCCCCCCCCCCCCCCCCCCCGCTCCCACACAAGCACCGCCCCCACAAGGTTATCTTGCGCTCTTCAGGTCAGAGGGCGAACGGCAACGAGGTGTTGACCTGCTGGCGCTGCGCCAGGCGCAGCTGGAACTCCATCGGGTCGTGAATCAGCACGTCCTGCCCGGCAAAGGATTCGGCGGCAATCAGGCGCGACAGCCAGAAACGTACGCAGCCCACCCGCAACATGGTCGGCCACAACTCGGCCTCGCCAGCGGTGAACGGCCGCAAGCCGGCATACGCACCCAACAGGGCCCGGGCCCGTTGCCCGTCGAGCACCCCGGCGTCATCCGAACACCAGTCGTTCAAGGCGATCGCCACGTCGTACAGCATCGGTCCGGAACAGGCATTGTAGAAGTCGATCAACCCGGTCAGGTGGGTGCCTTCGAACATCGCGTTGTCGCGGAACAGGTCGGCGTGCAGGTTGGCCCGTGGCAGCGCGAGGATCTGCGCCTTGTACTGGCCAATCTCCTCCAGCGCCGCTTGCAGCAGGCCGCGTGCCTCGTCGTCCAGGTGCGACTGCAACTTCTCGCCCTCTTCGAGCATCCAGTCCAGGCCACGATCGGTCTTGCGCTCGAGAATATGGTTGCGGGTCGCCAGGTGCAGGTGGCCGAGCAACTCGCCGACCTGGGCGCAGTGCTGGGCATTGGCTACCTTGATGTGCTTGCCGGCCAGCCGCGGTTGCAGCAACGCCGGCTTGCCGGCCAGCTCGCGCAGGGCCTGGCCGTCGGTGGTGCGCAAGGCATAGGGCACCGGCAGGTCGGCGTCATGCAGCACGTCGAGCAGTTCGATGAAGAACGGCATTTCCTGCACCGGTCCGCGCTCAACCAGGGTCAGGACGTATTCACCCTTCTCCAGGCTGATGAAGAAATTGGTGTTTTCACTGCCGGCGGCAATTCCCTGGAAGTCGAGCAGACGACCGAGCCCGTAAGGGGCGAGAAAGGTTTCCAGCTCAGGCCGAGCCAGGGGGGTGAACACAGACATGGTTAAAACTGCCAGTACGGGCGCCGCCCAAGGCGGCGCCGATTAAAGTTAGGGGCTTACTTCCACTCGAAGATCTTCCACGCGGGAATCAGCATATCCGGTTGGTCCGAGCGGATATAGTTTGCATCAGTACCATCGGCACGGACCAGAAAGTAGGGTTTGCCACCCTTGGGGGTGACCTTGATGGCGTACAGAAAGCCATTTACCCGGTATTCCTGGATCGTTTTGTCACCTTCCGTGTGAATCGTCACTTCTGGTTCGGCCGAAGGCGCATCCGACGCGGCCATGGCGGCCAACGGCGTGAGCGCGAGCAGGCCGCCCAATAACAGGCGATTGAGTTTACGCATGATAACCTTGTCCCTTTGTCGTCAACGGTCCGGCTATTCTAGCGCCGCACCCGCCGAAAAGGTTGATCGTACTCATGAGCCAAGCTCCTCTCGTCCTGGTGGACGGTTCTTCCTACCTGTATCGCGCCTTCCACGCGATGCCGCCGCTCACCACGTCCAAGGGCTTGCCCACCGGAGCGGTCAAGGGCGTGCTGAACATGCTCAGAAGCCTGCGCAAACAGTATCCGCAAAGCCCGTTCGCAGTGGTCTTCGACGCCAAGGGCGGAACCTTTCGCGATGAAATGTATGCCCACTACAAGGCCAATCGCCCGAGCATGCCCGATGATATGCGCGTGCAGATCGAGCCGCTGCATGCCAGCGTGCGTGCCCTGGGGTTCCCGTTGCTGTGCGTGGAAGGCGTGGAAGCCGACGATGTAATCGGTACCCTGGCCCGCAGCAGTGCGGCGGCCGACCGCCCGGTGGTGATTTCCACCGGTGACAAGGACATGGCGCAGTTGGTCGACGGGCACATTACCCTGGTCAATACCATGAACGAAACCTCGATGGACGTGGAAGGCGTGAAGGCTAAGTTTGGCGTCGCTCCCGAGCAGATCATCGATCTGCTGGCGCTGATGGGCGACTCTTCCGACAACATTCCCGGGGTCAAGGGCGTTGGTGAGAAAACCGCCGTGGCCCTGCTGGTGGGGGTCAACGGCGGCTTGAAAGAGCTCTACGAGCAGCTCGACCAGGTGCCGAACCTGCCGATTCGCGGAGCCAAGACCTTGCCGGCCAAGTTGCTCGAGCACAAGGACATGGCGTTCCTGTCCTACCAGTTGGCGACCATCAAGGTCGATGTGCCGCTGGAGATCGGCCTCGACGACCTGCACCTGGGCGAGCCGGATCGGGAAAAACTCGCCGAGCTGTACGCCGAGCTGGAGTTCAAGAGCTGGATCGACGAGTTGCAGCGCGAAGCCAAGCGCATCGAGCTGGCGGTGGTTGCGGCACCCGTGGCGGACAGCGCCGGGCTCTTCGACGCCGAATCGGCGCCCGCGACCCTGCCGGTGGTCGAGGCTCCCAGCGAGCCACAGTACGAAACTATCCTCGACCAGGCCCGCTTCGATGTCTGGCTGAAGAAGCTCAAGGAGGCGAAACTCTTCGCCTTCGACACCGAAACCACCGGGATCGATGCGCAACAGGCGCAACTGGTCGGTGTTTCCTTTGCCGTGCAGGCCAATGAAGCCGCCTATGTGCCGCTGACCCACTGCTATCTCGATGTGCCGCAGCAACTGGATCGCGACAGCGTGCTGCGGGCCTTGCAGCCGCTGTTGGAAGACCCGGAAAAGCTCAAGGTCGGCCAGCACGCCAAGTTCGACATGAATATCCTCGCCAACTGCGCCATCGGCGGCGATCCGGCGTGCGGCATCAGCGTGCGCGGCATTGCCTTCGACACCATGCTCGAGTCCTATGTGCTCAATGCCACGGCAACGCGGCACGATATGGACAGCCTGGCGAAGAAGTACCTCGACTACGACACCGTCAGCTTCCAGGACATCGCCGGCAAGGGCGCCAAGCAACTGACCTTCGACCAGATCGCCCTGGAGCAGGCCGGGCCTTATGCCGCCGAAGACGCCGACGTAACCTTGCGCCTGCACCTGGCCTTGCACGAGCAACTGGCCGCTGTGCCGAGCCTGCTCAGCGTGCTGACCGATATCGAAATGCCGCTGGTGCCGGTGCTGGCGCGGATCGAACGCCAGGGCGCGCTGGTGGATGCCGCGTTGCTCGGGGTGCAGAGCCTCGAGCTGGGCAAGAAGATGGTGGAGCTGGAGCGCGAAGCGTTCGCGATCGCCGGCGAGGAGTTCAATCTCGGTTCACCCAAGCAATTGGGGGCGATCCTCTACGAAAAACTTGGCCTGCCGGTGCTGAAGAAAACCGGCAAGGGGCAGGCGTCCACGGCCGAAGAAGTGCTGACCAAGCTGGCCGAGGACGATTATCCGTTGCCCAAGGTGTTGATGCAGTACCGCTCCATGAGCAAGTTGAAAAGTACCTACACCGATCGCCTGCCGGAGCAGATCAACCCGCGTACCGGGCGTATCCACACCTCCTACCACCAGGCGGTGGCGGCCACCGGGCGGCTCTCCTCCAGCGATCCGAACCTGCAGAACATCCCGGTGCGCACCGCTGAAGGGCGGCGGATTCGCCAGGCGTTCGTCGCGCCCAAGGGCTACAAGTTGCTGTCGGCGGACTACTCGCAGATCGAGCTGCGGATCATGGCCCATTTGTCCAAGGACGAAGGCTTGCTCAATGCCTTCCGCCACAACCTCGACGTGCACACGGCGACGGCGGCGGAAGTGTTCAAGGTCGAGCTGGGTGAGGTCACGTCCGACCAGCGCCGTAGCGCCAAGGCCATCAACTTCGGCCTGATCTATGGCATGGGCGCGCAGAAGCTGGGCAAGGACATCGGTGTCGACACCAAGACCGCCAAGGCTTACATCGACGTGTATTTCGCCCGCTACCCGGGAGTGCGCGAATACATGGAGCGTACCCGTGCCCAGGCCTCGGAGCAGGGTTATGTCGAGACCCTGTTCGGACGTCGGTTGTACCTGCCGGAGATCCACTCCAACAGACCCCAGGAGCGTGCTGGCGCCGAGCGTACGGCGATCAATGCGCCGATGCAGGGCACGGCGGCGGACATCATCAAGAAAGCCATGGTGGCGGTGGATAACTGGCTCTGCGAATCCGCTCTGGATGCCCGGGTCATCCTCCAGGTGCACGATGAACTGGTGCTGGAGGTGCGTGAGGACCTGGTGGCGGAAGTCAGCGAGAAGATTCGCCTCCATATGAGCGGCGCGGTGCAGCTGGATGTGCCGTTGCTGGTGGACGTGGGCGTGGGCAACAACTGGGATGAGGCGCATTAAGCGCAGAACCTGAAAGCACCACAACAGAGGGTTTTTGCCGCGATATGACGTCGCGGCAAAACACCATCGAAGGGCAATTGGTTTCGGAATCGGTGCCACTTATGCCAAATAGTTTTTGAAAATGTTCGGAACTAAATCGGCGAAACGGCACTCAGAGTTACTGAATGGCTGGTGAAGCCCTTCGATGCTCCTATGTTGTGTTAAGTGTTGGCAGATATTCCGGACCCCGCCCTAGCGGTTCGGAACTTGGACCCCGAACTTCCCCTCCCCATACGAAGTCCGGGGTTTTTTTTGCCCCCAAACTGGCTGTGGCACGCTCAGGCAAGACAAAAGCGCGGTGTGAAAGACTCATTTACAGCCAGTAAACTTCGCCTTTCACACCGCGCTTTTGTCTTGCCTGAGCGCACCACAGACAGTTTGGTGTACGTCTGTCGGGCCTCAAAAGCTTATTCCGCTACGGCTTCGCTACCCTTGTCCGCCAGTTCCATCCAGTCCGCCAACACCGTGTAGGCCTCTTCCAGGCCCTGGCGCTTGGGTGCCGAGAACAGTTGGATGCTGATGGTGTCACCCCAGCCCTTGCGGATTTCCGCCTGGACCTTGAGCAAGGTGTTCTTCGCCGCGCCGTAGGTCAGCTTGTCGGCCTTGGTCAGCAGGATGTGCATCGGCATGCCGCTGGCCACCGCCCAATCGAGCATCAACAGGTCGAAGTCGGTCATCGGATGGCGGATATCCATCATCAGGATCAGGCCCTTCAGACTCTCGCGGCCACCCAGGTACGCTTCCAGGTGACGCTGCCAATGCAGCTTGAGCGGAATCGGAACTTTTGCATAACCGTAGCCCGGCAGGTCGACCAGACGCCGATCATCGTCTAGCTTGAAGAAGTTCAACAACTGTGTGCGACCCGGGGTTTTCGAGGTGCGCGCCAGGCTCGCATGGGTCAGGGTGTTGAGGGCGCTGGATTTGCCAGCGTTGGAACGGCCGGCAAAGGCCACTTCAAATCCTTCGTCGTCCGGGCACTGGTCGACTTTGGCGGCGCTGAGCATGAAGGTGGACTGTTGGCACAGGCCGAGAATGGGGTTCTTGAGTTGCATGGGATTTCCGATGTGGGCGGTGCCGGGGATGGACGCGGCAGCAGTGTCGTTTCCGTTTCAGTAGCGCCAGTATATAATGCCGCAGATTTTGTGTGTGCTTTGTCCCTACACAGGATAAAGCCCACGGGGGCGATAGACCTAGGCCGCGCAGTAGAACGCGGTACGTCCCCAACCCTGAGAAGGTCATTTATGACCCAATGGCTGCTGGCCGCCGGACTCTTGATGCCGCTTTGCAGCGCGCAGGCTACACAGGATCCGGAGGCCGTGTACAACCGTGTTTGTGGTGCCTGCCATGCCGGACAGCTGCCGATGGCCCCTCGAAAGGGTGACCAGGTGGCCTGGAAGCCAAGATTGGCGCAAGGTATGGAGACGCTGGTGCAACACGTGACCCAGGGTTTCAAGGCGATGCCGCCGCGTGGTTTGTGCATGGACTGCAGTACCGAGGATTACCGAAGCATCATCCAGTGGATGAGCGAGTAAGCCCGGTCCATAACTCTTAACCCTTAGCCGTAGTTGGATTAGCTGATGAACAAACTGATCGTGAGTCTGCTGTTGACCCTGGGGATCACAGGCCTGGCACAGGCCGCTGGCGATGCCAAGGCCGGTCAGGCCAAGGCCGCTGTCTGCGGAGCCTGCCACGGGCCCGATGGCAACAGCATGGCCCCCAACTTTCCGAAACTGGCCGGCCAGGGCGAACGCTACCTGACCAAGCAGATGCAGGACATCAAGTCGGGCAAGCGCACCGTGCTGGAAATGACCGGACTGCTAACCAACCTGAGCGATCAGGACCTGTCCGATATCGCCGCCTACTTTTCCAGCCAGCAAGGCAGCGTCGGCGCCGCCGATCCCAAGGTCGTGGCCCACGGTGAAGAGTTGTTCCGCGGCGGCAAGCTGGACCAGGGCATGCCGTCCTGCATCGGTTGCCACTCGCCCAATGGCGCGGGCAACGCCGCCGCCGGCTTCCCACACCTGGGCGGCCAGCATGCGCAATACGTTGCCAAGCAGCTGAACGATTTCCGTGAAGGCAACCGCACCAACGACGGCGATACCAAGATCATGCAGAGCATCGCCGCGAAGATGAGCAACAAGGATATCGAAGCCGTCTCCAGCTACGTACAGGGCCTGCACTGAGGTTCTGACGCTCAGGCGCGCGGCGGATTGTCATCTTTGGCAACGTTAATGATCGATTAATCCGCTGTTGCGACGATAAAAGGGTGGCCTTGGCCGCCCTTTTTTGTGGCCGCTGCCGTTACACTCATTATCGAACTAGAGCCCGCCCCGGTCTGTCTGAGTCACAGGTCGCGTCTGAGGCCACTTATCCATGTCCAGGAGCAAAGCATGCGTAATCTGATTCTCAGCGCCGCCCTCGTCACCGCCAGCTTGTTTGGCATGACGGCCCAGGCCGCCGATGTACCACTTGAGGCCGGCAAGACCTATGTCGAGCTGGAAAAACCGGTGCAGGTTGCCGTCCCAGGCAAGATTGAGGTGATCGAGTTCTTCTGGTACGGCTGCCCGCATTGCTATGCCTTTGAACCGACCATCAATCCTTGGGCCGAGAAACTGCCCAGCGATGTCAACTTCGTGCGTATCCCGGCCATTTTCGGCGGCCCCTGGAACGCTCACGGCCAGATGTTCCTGACCCTCGAAGCCATGGGTGTGGAAAACCGTGTGCACAAGGCGGTGTTCGAAGAAGTGCAGAAAACCCACAAGCTGACCCAGCCTGAAGAGATGGCCGATTTCCTCGCCACCCAGGGCGTCGACAAGCAGAAGTTCCTCGATACCTTCAAATCGTTCGCGATCACGGGCCAGATGAAAAAGGCCAAGGACCTGGCTGAACAGTACGGTATCTCCGGCGTACCGACCATGATCGTCAACGGCAAATACCGCTTCGACCTCGGCACCACCGGTGGTCCCGAGGCCGCGCTGAATGTCGCCGATCAGTTGATCGCCAAGGAGCGGGCAGCCATGACGGCGGCCAAGTAAGGCCGCCGCCGTGATCGGGCGCTGGGGGACGGAGCGTCTTGTTGGCCTGCATGAACCCAAGGTCAACGAGCGTCACCTGGAGAGCACTGGGCTGCCGGTGGACAACCGCCTGCGCCTGCTCAGTTTCAATATCCAGGTGGGCATCAGCACCCAGCGTTATCGACATTACCTGACCCGTGGCTGGCAGCACCTGTTGCCAGCCACGGGGCGGGCGGACAACCTGCAGAAAATCGGCGGCCTGCTCGCCGATTTCGACCTGGTGGCCCTTCAGGAGGCCGATGGTGGCAGCCTGCGTTCCGGCTACATCAATCAGGTCGAGCACCTGGCCCAGCTCGGTGCCTTTCCCTACTGGTACCAGCAACTCAATCGCAACCTCGGGCGCCTGGCCCAGCACAGCAATGGGGTGCTGAGCCGTTTGCGGCCCTCGGCGATCGAGGATCATCCGTTGCCGGGGCCCGCCGGCCGCGGGGCCATTCTCGTGCGCTTTGGCGAGGGCCCGGAGGCCTTGGTGGTGGTGATGATGCACCTGGCCCTGGGGGCGCGGGCCCGTACCCGGCAACTGGCTTATGTCCGCGAGTTGATTGGCGGCTTTCGGCACCTGGTGCTGATGGGCGACATGAACACCCATGCCAGCGACCTGCTACTACACTCGCCTTTACGTGACCTCGGCTTGCTCGCACCGCAGGTGGAAGCCACTTTCCCCAGCTGGCGTCCGCAACGTTGCCTGGACCACATTCTGCTCAGCCCCAGTCTGACGCTGGAGCGAGTTGAGGTGCTGGCCCAACCTATTTCCGACCATTTGCCGGTGGCGGTCGAAATTCGTCTGCCAGGTTCCATCGGTTCTGATACGTTGCCGGCCTTGAGTAGCTAAATCTCGCGGACACCGGCATGAGCAGCGAAGAAGTCGAACGCTGGAAAGAGAAATACCTTAAAAGCATCGAACAACAGGAAAAGCTCGAGCGTCGCTGGGACGCCCGTCTGGACCTGCTTCGCCGTGGGCTGGTGCGCAGCACGCTGGCGGCGGAAGGGACCGACCGCGCGGTTGACCTGTGCATGAAGGAAATGCGCGATATCGTGCGTAGCGACGATATGGACGCAGCGCTCGCGGCCTTGTTGCCCCGGCTGGAAAAGGCCGTGCTCGACTCCGAACAGCGTCGTGAGACTCGCGCCGAGCAGGTGAGCAGCGCGTTGACCTCACTGGTGACCCAGCTGCAATCCCTGCCGCTGTCCCGTGAAGTCAGGCGGCCGCTGAAGAACTTCGCCAAGCAGCTTGAGGGGCGTGTTGGTCAGGCGCGGGAAATCCCCTTGCTGCTCAGCGAGCTCAGTGGTCTGCAAGGCAAGGCATTGACCCAGCTTGAGCAGCCGGTCGAGCCGGGTCGCCCGGGTCTGTTGCAACGGCTGTTCGGCGGCAAGGAGGCGACGCAAGAAACCCGCCCGGGCCAGCCGTCGGTTCCGCCCTCCGCTGTCGAAGAGGTTCCAGCCCACGCGGCCGAACCCATGGCGCGCGAGCCCGGGGTTCAGGTATCGGAGCCTGTTCATACACCCGCACCCGCACCCACAGCACCTGTACCGGTAGTGGCACCTGCCATCGCGACAGCGGCTCCGCCCGCCGCCCCGGTTGAGGCCACCGCGTCAGCCGAGCCCGAAGCGCCTCGGCCAGTACCGACACCGGCTATCGAGCCCGAGCCGCTGGCCGCCGCCAAGCCTGTCGAAGCGGTGGCCTATGCGCCACCGGTGGTGCAGCTGGAGCCGTCGGCTGTTGTCGCCGAGGCGGTTTGCGCAGCGCCGTCCGTGGTCCCGGCGAGCGAAGATGAACACCCCTCGGTACTGGCTGCCGGGCCCAGCCTGGTGCCCGCGCCGGTCGTCGAGGCGGCCGCCGCGCCAGAAGCGCCGGCCCCGACGGTGCATCCCGTGCCTACGGTGTTTATCGACAGCCTGCCATTACCCGCAGTGATGGCTGAAGCGCTGGCGGCCGTCGACCCGGAGTATCCGGAGCCGGATGTGCTGTTTGCCTTACCCGAATCCCCAGAGCCGTCCTACAGCTCGGTGGCCGAGCATATCGAGTCGACGTTGCTGGGCCTGCTGAATGACCTGACCCTGCCCGAGCGTCACCAGGCGCATGCCGAGGCCATGCGCCACCGGCTAGAACATGGGCTGAACTGGTACGAGTTGCTGCCGATCCTCGACGATCTGGCGGTGTTGATGCTGGCGATCAACGACAGCGGTCAACACGACTTCCAGATCTACCTCAAGCAGCTCAACGAACGCCTGGAGTCGTTCCAGAGCAACCTGCAAGCGGCGAGTGCCGGGCATGCCGAAGGGCGTACGGCGGCGAACGAGTTGCACAGCCAACTGCGCGAGCATGTCGATAGCCTGCAAAGCAGCGTGCAGGATGCCGCGGACCTGGACAGCCTCAAGCACATCCTGGAAAACCGCCTTGAAGGTTTGCTCGGCACCATGGACCAGCACCAGCAGCAACGAGCGATCCGCGAGCAGGAAGTCGCCGTGCGCTTGCAGAGCCTGGCCGAGCGCGTGGCGCACATGGAGCAGGAGGCCCAGGGCTATCGTGATCACCTCGAGGAGCAGCGTCAGAAAGCCCTGGTCGACCCGCTGACCGGCCTGCCCAATCGGGCGGCCTGGAGCGAGCGCCTGGAGCATGAGATGGCGCAGTGGCAGCAGCATGGCAACACCCTGCTGATCGCCATGCTCGATCTCGACCACTTCAAGCGGATCAACGACAACTACGGTCACCTGGCCGGCGACAAAGTGTTGAAGATCATTGCCGGCGAGTTGCGCAAGCGTCTGCGTCCCAGTGACTTCATTGCCCGTTTCGGCGGCGAGGAGTTCGTCCTGTTGGTGCCCAATACCTCGATCAGCGCCGGGCTCAAGCTGACCGACGCCTTGCGCGCGGCGATCGAGGCGTGTCCGTTCCACTTCAAGGGCGAGCGCGTGACGATCACCGTGTCGGTCGGGTTGTCGGCGCTCAAGACCGGTGAGCGCAGCGATCATGCGCTGAAAAGAGCCGATGAGGCGCTTTACCGGGCCAAGAATGCCGGGCGCAATCGTGTCGAGCAGGGCTGAGTACAAGACGCACGTGCTTGTAGGAGCCGGCTTGCTGGCGATGGCGTCCGCAAGGCCAATGCTAGGCTTGCGGGCCTCATCGCCAGCAAGCTGGCTCCTACAGTGATCGCGTTGACTGAAGGGGTAGGTCCAGGGTCAGGAGGGTACTCCAGGTTGCATCAGGTAACAGTGTATTGGCCGCTGCTGGGCCGGCCAGTACGTTATGCTGTCAAATTACTGTCTTCGTTTGTTGCCACCGCCATGAAACTGCTCCCTCTCCTTCTTTCGATCCTGTTGCTGGCGGGCTGCGCCAGCGCTCCGCGACTGGACACCAGTCACCCTTCGGTCAACTACGACAACCGCGTGCAGTTCGTGATCCTCCATTACACCTCGGCGAATATGGAAAACTCGCTGAGATTGCTGACCCATGGCCAGGTCAGCAGCCATTACCTGATCGGCGACGACCCCCGCGCCACCCTCTACAAGCTGGTGGACGAGAGTCAGCGCGCCTGGCACGCCGGGGAAAGCGAATGGCTGGGGCGTACCTGGCTGAACTCCAGCTCCATTGGCATTGAAATCGTCAACCCGGGTTTCCGCGACACACCCGCCGGGCGTGTCTGGTACCCCTACAGCGAAGCCCAGATCCAGGCCCTGGTGGTGCTGCTCAAGGACATCGTCAAACGCAACCATATCGAGCCGCGCAACGTGATCGGCCATAGCGATATCGCGCCGCTGCGCAAGCAGGACCCGGGCCCGCTGATGCCCTGGAAGCGCCTGGCAGCGGAGGGTCTCGGCGTATGGCCTGACGAACAGGCGGTCGCCGGGTTGCAAGGTGCCTACGTCGCGCAACTGCCGAGCATCACCTGGTTCCAGCAGCAGCTCATGCGCCTGGGCTATGCCACGCCGCAGACCGGCGAACTGGATGTTGCCACGCGCCATGTGCTGGCGGCTTTCCAGATGCACTTCCGCCCGACACGCTTCGACGGCCTGCCGGATGCGCAAAGTGCCGCGATCCTCCAGGTACTGAACCAGTCAAAATAGCGTCACCGCCGGACGGTCAGCGCCAACTCGCCAATCTGTTGCTATAACTCATTGGTAAGTCTTCGGAAATTCGCTGATGCCGGCTCGTGAGACGTTGCGTACCTGGTTCCATCGTCCCTGGTCGCTGGCATTGCTGGCGGCCCTGCTCAGTATCGCCCTGTTGTTGGCCGGTAGCCTGGGGGTGGCGATGCACCAGGTCAGGCAGCACGAAAGCGAGCAGATGAATGCCCAGGGACAACGTTTCCTGGCGCGCCTGGAGCAGCTTTTCGGGCAGCTACGCGAGGGGCTCGACCAATTGGAGGCCCAGCCCTTGCGGGACTGCAGCCCGGAGATGATCGACACCTTGCAGCAACTGAGCTTCAACTACCGGTTTATCTCCGAAGCCTTCTATGTCGACGCCGTCCAGTCCTGCTCCAACTGGCCGAACCGAGAGGCCCACATGCCCTTGCGGGGGCCGGATATGCGCGGGCCGACCTACAGCTATTGGCTCAATACCTCGACCCAACCCAATGACAACCTGGCCACCCTGATGCTCGGACGCGGTCACTTCCGGGTGTCCACCTCCCGTGGGCATCTGAGCGATGTGGTGGAACTGCCGCCGGGGGCCAGCCTGCTGGTGGTGGTCGACCGTGGTCGGCGGGCGATTCCGGTGCTGGGGCCGGCGCAAACCTGGCCACCCCTTGGCTGGCCGCCGAAGGGGCGCGACCCGCTGGTGATCACGCCGAATGAATTGATCTATCGCATGCCCACCCGTACCCCGGAATACCAGTTGGTGATGGTGGCCCCGCGCGGGGCCAGGCCGCTGCCGATCGACCCGCTGTGGTGGTGGCTGCTCTCGGTGAGCCTGCTGATTGCCTTCTGCATCGGTGGCCTGACCTTGCAACTGGCCCGCCAGCGCCAGTCGCTCAACGGCGAACTGCAAGGGGCGTTGCGGCGGGGTGAGTTCCAGGTGCTGTATCAACCGATCTTCGAGCTCGGCAGCCGCCATTGCGTGGGCGCCGAAGCCTTGATCCGCTGGCGCCGGCCGGATGGCACGCTGACCAGCCCCGACCTGTTCATCCCCCTGGCGGAAAATACCGGGCAGATCCGCCAGATCACCGATTTCGTCCTGCAACGCTTGCTCGAGCAGCTGGGGCACCTGTTGCGGGCCAATCCGCAGCTGTATATCTCGGTGAACCTGGCAGCCTGCGATGTCATGGTGCCACGTATCGGTGAGGTGATTGCCGATCTGTTGCGGGCGCACCGGGTCAGCGCTCGGCAGATCGCTTTCGAAGTGACTGAGCGCGGGCTGATCGACGTGGTGGTGGCCCGGGACAATTTGCAGGCCCTGCGCAATGTCGGTCATCAGGTGTTGATCGACGACTTCGGTACCGGCTATTGCAGCCTGGCTTATCTGCAAACCCTGCCGGTGGACTGCCTGAAGATCGACAAGGCCTTTATCGATGCTCTGGGTCATGACGCCGCCAGCAGTGGCGTGGCGCCGCATATCATCCGTATGGCCCATGCGCTGCATTTGCGGGTGATCGCCGAGGGCATCGAGTACGAGCACCAGGCCTTGCTGCTGAGCAGCGAAGGGGTCAATTACGGCCAGGGTTGGTTGTTCGCCCAGGCGCTGACGGCGGTGCAGTTCGTCGAACTGATCACGCGCGGTCGACGCCTGGCCTCGCGCCGGCTGGACAATGAAGCCTAGGCCGTGGGAGCGCTAGAGCGGCAATGCCATGTAGAACTGCGTGCCCTGTCCCGGCCTTGAATACACGCCCATGCGCCCGCTGTGCAATTGCACGATCTCCTTGCACAGGGCCAGGCCCAGGCCGGCGCCGCCTTTCTTGCGGCCGACCTGGACGAAGGGTTCGAAGATGCGGCCCTGTTGCCCATAGGCAATGCCCTCGCCGTTGTCCTCGACGCTGATGATGACCCGCTCGCCATGGCGCCGGGCCTGCAAGCGAATCTGCCCGCCTCGGGGGGTATGGCGCAGGGCATTGTCCAGCAGGTTATCGAGCACGCGCTCCAGTTGCGGTTGGTCGGCCGGCAGGCGCGGCAAGGGCGGCTGCAGTTCGACCTGCAGGTCGATGCCCTGGGTCAGGGCCCGTTCGGCAAAGCGCAGGCGGCAGGCTTCGAGCAGTGTCTCGATGTCGCAGGGCAGCAGCGTCAGCTTCTGCAGGCCATTCTGGTAACGGGAGAAATTCAGCAGGTCGTTGATCAATTGCATCAGCCGCAGCATTTCTTCGTTGACTGTGTTCAACAGGTCCGCTTCCCGCGATTCGCTGTCGAAATGCACGCGCTCCTGCAACAGGCCGAAGGCCATGTGCATGCCGGTAACCGGCGTGCGCAGCTCGTGGGAGGCGCGCAGGACGAACTCGCTGCGCACCCGCTCGAAGGCGCGCTGTTCGGTGACGTCGTGGAGCACCATCACCGCGCCGAGAATATGGCCTTGGGTATGACTGACCGGGGTCAAGCTGTAGGTCAGCAGGCGCGACTCGCCTTCGACCTCGACCTCAAGGTCTTCCGGCGCCCGTTCCAGACTGGCCCCGCGCAGGATCAAGTGCAGTTGCGCGTCCAGCTCGGGCCGTTGCAGGGCCGCGCCCAGGCCCTGGCCCAGACGGTCGCCGTCCCAGCCCAGTTGCCGTTGGGCTACCGGATTGAGGTGTTCCAGGCGGCCTTCGCGGTCAATCATCAGCAGCCCGTCGTCGATGCTGTCGAGCACGGCCTGCAAGCGTTGCTGGCCAGCCAGTAATTCGTCGATGTTGGTTGCCTGATGCTGGCGCAGGGCCTCGGCCATGATGCCGAAACGTCGGGTCAGCAGGTTCATCTCGACGGCCGAGGAAGTCGGCAGGGTCACTTCGAAGTTGCCCTGGCCGATGTGGTCCGCCGCCTCGGCCAGGGCCTCGATCGGCGCACCGAAACGCCGGGCAATGCCGTGGGCGGTGATAAAACCGATGATCAGCACCGCCAGCCCGACAAACCCCAGCAGCCCGGCCACCAGCAGCGCCCGCTCGCGGGCGTTGGTTTCCGTCGAGCTGATGTTGTCCAGCGCCTGCTTGTGCTCGGCGATCAGGCCGTTGCGCAGGACGTTGAAGCGATTGGTGAGCTCCTCGGTGCTGCCGCTGCCGTCGCGCGAGTGGGCGAAGGCCTGGAGGAACAGTTCGTAGTCGATCCGTGCCTGGGCAAAGCCACTGCGTACGTCGCTGCTCTGCTCATGCTCGATGCCTTCGTGGAGCAGTTGCAGGTAGTGCTCGCGCGAGGCCTCGAGCGCGGTCTGGTCGGGTTTGTCACCGAGCATCAGGAGCAACTGGTCGCCCAGGCTTTGGCGCAGCTTGAGGCCCAGGTCCAGGGTGATGAAGTTGTCGCTGACCAGTGACTCCTGGGTATTGGCCATCTGCATCACGCTGACCAGGCCGAGCATCAGCCCGAGCAAGGCGACGGTGATCAGCGCCGAAATACTCAGGAAGAGCCGGGTGCGCAGCTTCATCGTGAGTTTCATGGTGTGTGACTCACAGGTTGTACTGTTTGCGTTTGCGGTACAGCGTCGAAGCGTCGATGCCCAGTGTCTTGGCCGCCTGGTCGAGGGTATCGCTGGTGGCCAGTACGGCGCCGATATGGGCTTTTTCCAGTTCGTCCAGGCTCAGGGCGGCGCCGATACGCGGAGCGCTGTTGGTCGGTTGCTCGGCCATGCCCAGGTGGCTGATCTCCACGCGCTCCTGGGGACAGATGATGCTGGCGCGTTCGACCACGTTGCGCAACTCGCGGATATTGCCCGGCCAGCGGTAGTTGAGCAGGGCTTCGCGGGCTTCGTCGCCGAAGCCGCGGGCCGGCCGCGCGTACTCCTTGACGAAGCGCGCGAGGAAACGATCGGCGAGCATCAGGATGTCTTCGCTGCGCTCGCGCAGGGGGGGCAGGTGCAGGGTGATGACGTTCAGACGGTAGAGCAGGTCCTCGCGAAAACGTCCGTCGCGGACCATGTCTTCGAGGTTGAGGTTGGTGGCGGCGAGGATCCGCACATCGGCCCGTCGGGTCACCGGATCGCCGACTCGCTCGTATTCCTTATCCTGGATAAAGCGCAGCAACTTGGGTTGCAGGGTCAGGGGGAAGTCGCCGATCTCGTCGAGAAACAGGGTGCCGCCATCGGCCTGGTTGACCCGGCCCAGGGTGCTTTCGCTGGCGCCGGTGAAGGCCCCTCGGCTGTGGCCGAACAGCTCGCTTTCCATAAGCTCGGCGGTCAGCGACGGACAGTTGATGGTCACGCAGGACTTCTTCGCCCGTTTGCTCCAGCCGTGGATGGCGCGGGCCAGTTCGCCCTTGCCGGTACCGGACTCGCCGAGGATCAGAATGTTCGCATCGGTGCTGGCCACCTGCCGTGCGGTTTCCAGCACGGCCATCATCGATGGGCTGTGGGAGTCCAGGCCGTCCTTGGGCTGGCGCACTTCACCTTCGAGGGCTTCGAGGCGGGCGGACAGTTGCCGCACTTCCAGTTGCTTGGCCGTGGCCAGGCGCAGTTGGTCGGGGCTGCACGGCTTGACCAGATAGTCGGCGGCACCGGCCTGGATGGCATCGACCGCGGTGTCCACGGCGGAGTGGGCGGTGACGATCACCACACGCATCCAGGGCGCCTGGATACGCATCTGGGCGAGCACATCGAGGCCGTTGTCCTCGCCGAGGCGCAAGTCGAGGAAGCACAGGTCGAAGACCTGGCGCTGTAACAGGCTGTCGGCCTGGGCCGCACTGTTCGCCGTGGCGACGGTGTAGCCCTCGTCTTCCAGGCAATAGCGAAAGGTGCGAAGGATGGCGGACTCATCATCCACCAGCAGAATACGGCCTTGATGTTCCGTGGCAGATTCCATATCCCATGCTCCTTTAGTAAAAGTTTCCAGGCTGTCCCGGAAAAATCCGGCACGTTATAGAGCTGCTTCTGATTGACCCGATAACAAGCAGGGTAACGGTCTCTGCGCCTGATTACTAACCCGCTGATTTGGGGAATTTTTTAAGCTCTTTGCTTCCGACAGCTGGGCTCCCAGCTAATTCCTACTGATTTTCTTACTCTTTATTCGTGAGTTTAGGTTCTTTCCTACGGATTCATCGTGCAATACGCACGATCGTAGGATGGGCATCGTGCAGGATGCGCGCTCATCAATGCGATAAGTTTTTCAACTTATTGATTTGATTAATATTTTTATAATAAAAAAGCTGGCATGCAGGCTGCAACACTCCTCCCAAGAGCGTTCACAGTGGTCGGGCCGGTTCATCTCTCCCTGCCCTGGAACAATCACCCTTGTGTCGGAGGAGTTTCAGGATGAATCGCCCACGTGCCGCCCATCGCCATCTTTCGCCACTGCACCTGCAGCAAGGATTGTTTGCCGTACTGGCGCTGCTGGTCACGCTGATTGTCGGCCAGCAGCTGCAACGCTGGAACCAGGCCAGCGTCCAGGTCCCGCGCCTGCCCGAGCATACCCTGCAACAAACCCATTTCAGTGCTGTTGGCGCCAGCATCGGCGACCCTGCCGCCTACCGTCTGACATCGGTCGATCAAGCCCAGGTGCCTGACGAATCGCTGCAGCAGCGCTGGGTGTTCTAGGCAATAGCCGGGCGCTCGGACGACAGACCGACTATTGCCCGGAGCAGTAAAGGCGGCATCCAAAAACTCGTAAGTTGAGGAGAATCACCATGTTGAGCTGGGCAGTCACATTCCTGATCATTGCCATTGTCGCCGCGGTATTGGGCTTTGGTGGCATCGCCGGTACGGCTACGGGTATCGCCAAGATCCTGTTTGTCGTATTCCTGGTGATGTTCGTGGTTTCCTTCCTGTTCGGACGCCGCGGTCGAGGTTGACCATGAGCCGTAGCCGCCCTGCCGTGGGGCGGCGGTTCCTGCCGCGACAAGACAACCGTTTGCCGCTTTAATCCTATGTCGTTCTGACATTAAGTGGCACTTTCACGGGCTCGCTTGTTTGGACGTGACCGTACGTCTAGAAATACCCTGCTGATTCCCCCATTGTTTCCGATTGAATTCGTAGGACTTTTCTACTTATTTGGCCTGGATTCACTCTTGGGGCGCAGAGGAAAAAATGCTTTGAAATGGCCGGTTTACGGCACTTTTTTCGGCTGAAATGTCCTGCTGTCGGAAGGCAAAACAGTCGTATTTTTGAACAAAGCTCATGCCGATTCGGCATAGGGTAGGCGTTTACGGCATTAGACGTCCCCCCCTTGCATGGGAATAGTTGCGCCTTTTTTCGCCTGCCAAAAAGCCATCAGGCTGGTGGGCGATGACCTTCCATGGGGGGCAGCTGCCGCCACCTGACCTGCGTAAATGCAACGGTGAGGGGCTTCTGTCCGACTCCACTTGAAGCAAGGGTAACGACATGAAGAAGGCAAAGCTCAGCCTCGCCTGGCAGATCCTCATCGGTCTGGTACTGGGGATCGCAGTGGGCGCGCTGCTCAACCATTTCAGTGCCGAGAAGGCCTGGTGGATCAGCAACGTGCTGCAACCGGCAGGCGATATTTTTATCCGCCTGATCAAGATGATCGTCATCCCGATTGTCATTTCCTCGCTGGTGGTCGGCATTGCCGGGGTCGGCGATGCCAAGAAGCTGGGGCGCATTGGCCTCAAGACCATCATCTACTTCGAGATCGTCACCACCATCGCCATTGTGGTCGGCCTGCTGCTGGCCAACGTGTTCCACCCGGGCTCCGGCATCGACATGAGCACCCTGGGCACCGTGGATATCTCCAAGTACAAGGCCACCGCCGCCGAAGTGCAGCATGAGCATGCGTTTATCGAGACCATCCTCAACCTGATTCCATCGAATATCTTTGCCGCCATGGCCCGCGGCGAAATGCTGCCGATCATCTTCTTCTCGGTCCTCTTCGGCCTCGGTCTGTCGAGCCTGCAGGCCGAGTTGCGCGACCCGCTGGTGAAGATGTTCCAGGGCGTCTCGGAAAGCATGTTCAAGGTCACCCACATGATCATGAACTACGCGCCGATCGGTGTGTTCGCCCTGATCGCGGTGACCGTCGCCAGCTTCGGCTTCGCCTCGCTGCTGCCGCTGGCCAAGCTGGTGCTGCTGGTCTACGCGGCCATCCTGTTCTTCGCCTTTGCCGTGCTCGGCCTGGTGGCCCGGCTGTTCGGCTTCTCGGTGATCAAGCTGATGCGCATCTTCAAGGATGAGTTGGTGCTGGCCTATTCCACCGCCAGTTCCGAAACCGTGTTGCCACGGGTGATCGAGAAGATGGAAGCCTACGGCGCGCCGAAAGCCATTTGCAGCTTTGTGGTGCCGACCGGCTACTCCTTCAACCTCGACGGTTCGACCCTGTACCAGAGCATCGCGGCGATCTTCATTGCCCAGCTCTATGGCATTGACCTGTCCATCGGCCAGCAATTGCTGCTGGTGCTGACCCTGATGGTCACCTCCAAGGGGATTGCCGGGGTACCGGGCGTGTCCTTCGTGGTGCTGCTGGCGACCCTGGGCAGTGTCGGTATTCCGCTGGAAGGCCTGGCCTTTATCGCCGGTGTCGACCGGGTGATGGATATGGCGCGGACCGCGTTGAACGTGATCGGCAATGCCCTGGCCGTCCTGGTGGTTTCCCGTTGGGAAGGCATGTACGACGATGCCAAGGGCGAGCGCTACTGGAACTCCCTGCCGCACTGGCGCAGCAAGGAGCCGCTGCCGGTGGGTGAGGCTTCCAGGGGCTGACCGGCTTGCCTTTGGTGTGGAAGCGGCGCTGTTCTTGTGGGAGCAGCGCTTGCTCGCGAAGAAGCCTGTGAGAACGCTAAAAAGCTTCGCGGGCAAGCACCGCTCCCACAGGTTCGGCGTATTTCCAGCCCGCTAGACAAACCCCGGACTTTCCGGGGTTTGTTGTTTCTGGCCCGACCGCTATCATTCGCCGCATCTTCAAGGAGTTTTCCCGATGCTCAATGGCCTGTGGCTTGGCTTTTTCGTGGTGGCGACCGTCTCGGCGCTGGCGCAATGGATAGTGGGCGGCAACCACGCGATCTTCGCCGCGATGGTGGAAAGCATCTTCGCCATGGCCAAGCTCTCGGTGGAGGTCATGGTCTTGCTGTTCGGCACTCTGACCCTCTGGCTCGGCTTTCTGCGCATCGCCGAAAAGGCCGGGATCGTCGACTGGCTGGCCAAGGCCCTGGGGCCGCTGTTCAGCCGCCTGATGCCGGAGGTGCCACGGGATCACCCGGCCATCGGCCTGATCACCCTCAACTTGGCCGCCAACGCCCTGGGTCTGGACAACGCCGCCACGCCCATCGGCCTCAAGGCCATGCGTTCCCTGCAGGAGCTCAACCCCAGCCAGACCGTGGCGAGCAACGCACAGATCCTGTTCCTGGTGCTCAACGCCTCGGCCGTGACCCTGTTGCCGGTGACCATCTTCATGTACCGCGCCCAGCAAGGCGCGGCGGACCCGACCCTGGTGTTCCTGCCGATCCTGCTGGCCACCTGCGCCTCGAGCCTGGTCGGCCTGCTGTCGGTGGCGGTGATGCAGCGCCTGCGCCTGTGGGACCCGGTGGTGCTGGCCTACCTGGTGCCCGGCGCGTTGATCCTCGGCGGTTTCATGGCGCTGTTGGCCGGGCTGTCGGCCACGGCGCTGGCCAGTCTGTCGTCGATCCTCGGCAACCTGACGCTGTTCGGCCTGATCATGCTGTTCCTGGTCGTCGGCGCGTTGCGTAAGGTGAAGGTCTACGAGGCGTTCGTCGAAGGGGCGAAAGAGGGTTTCGATGTTGCGAAGAACCTGTTGCCGTACCTGGTGGCGATGCTCTGCGCGATCGGCGTGTTGCGGGCGTCCGGGGCGCTGGATTTCGGCCTCGACGGCATTCGCCACCTGGTGCAGTGGCTCGGTTGGGACAGCCGTTTCGTCGATGCGCTGCCCACGGCGATAGTCAAGCCGTTTTCCGGCAGCGCTGCCCGGGCCGTGTTGATCGAAACCATGAAGACCCAGGGTGTGGACAGCTTCCCGGCGCTGGCGGCGGCGACCATTCAGGGCAGCACCGAAACCACCTTCTACGTGCTGGCGGTGTATTTCGGCGCGGTGAATATCCAGCGCGCGCGACACGCGGTGGGCTGCGCCTTGCTGGCGGAGCTGGCCGGGGTGCTGGCGGCGATCGGGGTGTGCTACTGGTTCTTTGGCTGAAACCTGCGCTTGCCTGTGGTTGCGTGGCAAGACTCACCGCCGCCATCGCCGGCAAGCCGGCTCCCACGGTACGGTGTCTGGCCGCAATCTATCGGCAAGCCCGGATCCTTGTAGGAGCTGGCTTGCCGGCGATGGCGGCCTCAGCGTTTAGCCGAATCCTCGCCCTGCCGCACCGCCCAGTCGATCAACTGCACCATCAGCTTGTCACCCGCCCTCCCGAAGCCCTCGACCACGCCAGGCACCTGCTTGTCGCTGATCGGCTGGCGCACTTCAAAGCGCCGGCTGGCAAGGATCCGTTGATCAATCCCACGGACCAGCCGCGCATCGAAGCGGATCACCACCTCGGCCCCCTGCCCCCGGTACTCGCTCTGGAACGCCTGCAACTCGCCGCCCAGCTCGAAATCCGCCTGCAGGTTGCTGTCGTCGGTACTCAGCAGGCGCACCCGGCCGTCGCGCTGGAAGGCATCGAGGATCCGGTTGCGCAGCAGCACCGGCGCCGAATCGCTCCAGCGCGAGGCCTTGTAGTGGCTGATCAGGTCGCCCTGGGGGACCACGGCGATATTCGGGTTGTTCAAGGCGTCACTGGCAATCGGCTTGGCAATCCGCAGCGACCAATTGACCGGCAGGCTGTTGGGCGCCGGAACGCTGTTCTGCGCGGTCGGCAGGCGATAGACATCCGCCGGGTCCGCCTGCGGCAGGATCGAGCAGGCGCCGCTCAAGGCCAGGCCGACGACCAGGGTAAGCTGGCTCAATACACGAGGGGCACGCCTCATGGGCTGAATTCCTTGTTCTTGTCACGGCCCAGCAAGTAGCCGCTGGGGTTGGCTTCCAGACGCTTGGAGATCGCGCGCAGGGAACTGAGGGTGTCACGCAGCTCACGGATCGCCGGGGCCAGTTCATTCAAGCCCTGCAAGCCACTGTTGACCGAGTCCTGGTTGTTGCTCAGCAATGTGTTGAGGGTGGCGCTGCTCTGCTCCAGGGACTGCATGGCCCGCTCGGCGCTGCCGAAGGCCTGCTTGCCCTGGTTGTCGAGCAGGCCATTGGCATTGCGCATCAGCGCGCTGGTCTGTTCCAGGGTGGCGCTGACCTGCTTGCTGACCTGGGTCATCTGTTTCAGGGTCTGGCGGATATCGTCGCGTTGGCCGGCGATGGCCCCGGTGGCCTGCTGGAGGTTTTCCAGGGTCTGGCTGACCTGGCTGACGTTTTTCTGCGAGAACATCTCGTTGGCATTGTGCAGCAGCAGATTGATCCCGCTCATCAGGTCGTTGCTGTCATTGAGCAGGCGCGAGATCGGCGATGGCGAGGCGATGATCTGCGGCAGATTGCCGTCTTTGCCCCTGAGCTCGGGACTCTGCGGCGTGCCTTCGCTGAGCTGGATCAGCGAGGTGCCGGTGATACCGGTCAGGGCCAGCTTGGCGCGGGTGTCTTCCTTGATCGGTGTGTCGCCGGCCAGACGGATACGCGCCAGCACCCGGCGCGGGTCCTTCGGGTCGAGGCTCAGTTGCAGCACGTCACCGACCTTGATCCCGCTGTACTGCACCGGGCTGCCCTTGGACAGGCCGCTGACCGCCTCGTTGAACACCACTTCATAGTCCTTGAACGCGGTGTCGACGCTGGACTTGGCCAGCCACAGGCCGAACAGCAACGCGGCCACGACCACCAGCACGCTGAACAGGCCGATCATCACATGATGGGCGCGGGTTTCCATTTCATCCCTCCTTGTGCGGGGTTACCGCGTCAAATGCGGCGCGGCCACGCGGGCCATGGAAGTATTCGTGAATCCACGGATCGTCGGTGTCGGCGACCCGGTCGATGGCATCGGCCACCAGCACCTGTTTCTGCGCCAGCACCGCGACCCGGTCGGTGATGGTGTAGAGCGTGTCGAGGTCGTGGGTGACCAGGAACACGCTCAGGCCGAGGGCATCGCGCAGGGTCAGGATCAGTTGGTCGAAGGCTGCCGCGCCGATGGGGTCGAGGCCGGCGGTGGGTTCGTCGAGAAACAGGATATCCGGGTCCAGCGCCAGGGCCCGGGCCAGGGCGGCGCGTTTGATCATGCCGCCGGACAGCGAGGCCGGGTATTTGTTGGCGGCGGACAGTGGCAGGCCGGCCAGGGCCAGCTTGACCGCCGCCAGGTGCTCGGCATCGCGACGACTGAGGCCGGCGTGCTCGATCAGCGGCAGGGCGACGTTCTCGGTGACGGTCAGCGAGGAAAACAGTGCGCCCTTCTGGAACAGCACGCCGAAGCGCCGTTCGACCTGGGAGCGCGCCTGTTCCGAGAGGCTGCGCAGGTCCTGGCCGAACACCCGCACGCTGCCCTCGCTGGGTTTGCGCAGACCGACGATGCTACGCAGCAGCACCGACTTGCCGCTGCCGGAACCGCCGACCACGGCGAGAATCTCACCCCGGTAGAGGTCCAGGTCGAGGTTTTCGTGGACGCTCTGGCTGCCGAAACGATTGCCCAGCCCGCGCACCTCGATCACCGCCTCGCTGGGCGCGCGTGGCGGCCGGCTCACCAGCCCATCTCCATGAAGAACAGCGCGGCGACGGCATCCAGCACGATCACGATAAAGATCGACTGGACCACGCTGGAGGTGGTGTGGGCGCCGACCGACTCGGCGCTGCCGCTGACCTTGAAGCCTTCCAGGCAACCGACGGCGGCGATCAGGAAGGCGAAGATCGGTGCCTTGACCATGCCGACGAGGAAATGCTGGACGCCGATATCGGCCTGCAACAGCGACAGGAACATCGCCGGCGAGATCCCCAGCGACAAGGCGCAGACCACGCCGCCGCCGACAATCCCGCAGAGCATCGCCAGGAAGGTCAGCATCGGCAGGGCGATCAGCAGGGCCAGGACCCGCGGCAGCACCAGCAACTCCATGGGGTCGAGGCCCAGGGTACGAATGGCGTCGATTTCCTCGTTGGCCTTCATCGAGCCGATCTGCGCGGTGAAGGCGCTGGCGGTGCGGCCGGCCATGAGGATGGCGGTGAGTAGCACGCCGAATTCACGCAGGAAAGAGAAG
This sequence comes from Pseudomonas sp. GW821-FHT04D07, assembly GCF_059420225.1. Taxonomy (NCBI): domain Bacteria; kingdom Pseudomonadati; phylum Pseudomonadota; class Gammaproteobacteria; order Pseudomonadales; family Pseudomonadaceae; genus Pseudomonas; species Pseudomonas sp. GW821-FHT04D07. The sequence goes on along the minus strand of NZ_JBWKTH010000044.1, from coordinate 19,405 downwards.
GCCACCAGGTCGACGGTGAAGATACTGGCACCGAAGCTTTTCAGCACCGTGGCCCCGAGAAAGGCCACCACGGCGCCCACCAGGAAGGTCAGCAGGGCAACGATCGGGGCGGCATCCAGGCCGGTCTGCTCGATATGCGCAACGGTCGCGGTCATGCGCCAGCGCCGCGGGTTGAAAATCCCCCGGGCCAGGGTCTCAAGGATCAGGCCGATAAAACCGAGCAATTGCAGGGTGTCTTGCCAGACGGCATCGACGGCCCGGCCGATGCGCTCAAGCAGCTGGATACCTGCCGCTTCTTCAGGCTCGCGCAGCGGTTCGCAGAAATCCGCCAGCGAGCAAAACACGGTGTGCAGCAGGGCCCGGTCGGCGGCACTGATGTGGCAGTCCGGGTGCTCGGCCGAACGGCCGAGGCGTTCGGCGCCGAGCAGCTCCACCAGCAAGGATGCGCCGGCGGTGTCGAGGGCGCCGAGGTCATTGAGGTCGATGTCGGTGCTGGCGTCGTACTGCCCGATCAGGTAGGCGGCACGTTGTTTCAGGTCGGCATAATGGGCCAGCGTCCAGTCACCACTGATCCGCAGGCGCGCGGGACTGCTCGAGGTATCCAGGTGGGCGGTGCCGGCCATTGCGCTGATGATTGAAAGCTCCGTGCTTAACAGACATTGATACTGGCCTCTGTAATAGCACGATCTTGCCCCTGATCTCTAGTGAGGCGCGTCCTTCACCTCGAAGCGCAGCACGCCGAGCATCTGGCCGTCCTCGGTGAGTACCCGAACCTGCCAGTCGCCGGTGGGATCGGCCGGGAAGTTCTGTTTGTGCGACCAGGCGCGATAACCTTCCTTGCGCCCGCCATGGATCTCCAGGGCGATGCGGTCGACCTCGCGGCCGTTGAACTGCCAGACATGGTAGATCCGCTCGTCCAACCCGCGCGGTGCGTTGATTGCGGTGTAGGCGTAGAGCCCGTCCTTGCGCACCTGACTGGTAGTGACCTCGTCGAGGCCCTCGCCCGGGGTGCGGTCCTGCAACTCGGTGGTCACCGCGACTTCGCTCATCCACAAGGTGGCCGGCGGCACCCACGAGCGCAGGAGCCAGCCGGCGCTGCCAATTGCCAGGGTTACGCCGATCAGCATCAACCAGCCGCGCAAGCTGCGCAGTGGCAGGCTCACCGCCAGGCTGGGGATCGACAACAACAGGGCGGCGCCCAGGGCCAGTTGGTAACTCTGGGCGGTGGTCAGGTGCAGGATGATCGGCAGGGCAGTGAGCAACGCGGCGAACAGGGTCAGGGTGTGCAGCCCCAGCAGCAGCCAGCGTTTCGGCGAGAGCCAACCGTAGTACAGCGGGTCGATGATCGAGACCAGCGCCGCCGCGCCGAGCAGGCCGGTAAACACCAGTTGGCCGCTGTTCCAGGTGGTGGTGATGAAAAAGAACGGCAGGACGAAGGACAGGCTTTCCTGGTGGATCAGCTGTGTTGCATAACGCAGCAGCGGCTCGGGGATATCACGGTTGAACACCCGGCTGAAAAACTGCGTGAAGACGTTCTCCAGCATCAGCCAGAGCCAGCTCACCAGCAGGATCACCGCGACCCAACTGGCCATGCCCTGCTGGCGATCGACCAGGATGAAACTGGCGATGCCCGAGCAGAACCCGTAGGCGGCAATGACCCCTGGATAACGCTTCATCAGTGCGAGGAGGCGTTGGATATGCAGGGTCCAGTTCGGCATTCGGCGGTTCACAGTCGGGCGATTGAAAGATCGCGACACAATACCGTCTCAGGCCGGATTAGTCGTGTCAGTGATGGCCTTCTTATGGCCTAGCGTTGTCGATAAGCCCGCCAGCCCAGCAGCCCCATCAGCAACAAGCCCGCCAGGGCAGCCCCCAGGCCAATCAGTTGCTCATCGCTGAGCAATGGCTTTTCGACCCGCAGGTAACCCGGCTGCTTGAACAGTTGGCGCAGTGCCTGGTTGGCATCGGCCAGTGTCACCGCGCGCAGGGCCTGGGCCGGGTCGGCAAAACGGCCGTCCTCATAATCGCCCAGCGCCCCCCAGTAATAATCGGCCAGGGCGCTGTTGCCCTGCACCGCCCAGGCCTGGCGGGCGATGGCGGCCTGTTGCAGGCGGGCGAAGGTGTCCGGATCGAGCCCGTCCTTGAGCAGGCGTGCCCTGAGTTGCTCGAGCACCTGCCGGGCGCCGTCCAGGTTATCGCGTTCGACATCGGCGTTGACGCTGAAGAAGCCGACGTCGCCGAGTACTTCGCGTTCGCTCCACGGCCCATAGGACAGGGCGTGGTCCAGGCGCAAGTGGCGATACAGCGCCCAATCCAGATAATCCTTGAGCAGGTCGAGGGTTTCGTCGGGCAAGCCGTCCAAGGCCGGCTCCGGGAACAACCAGTGGATTTTCGCCCCGTTGCCGACCCAGCCGCGTGGCAGGTCGCGTTGCGCGGCGGCGGCCCGGTCATGGATTTCCGGTAGTGGCGGGTGGTCATTCGGTTCAATCGGCTCCAGCGCGCCGAAGGCCCGGTCCAGGTACGCCGGGAGCAGGCGATCGAGTTCGCCGACCATGATCAGGGTCATGTTGTTCGGCGCGTACCAGTTCTTGCGCACGGCCTCCAACTGTTCGCGGGTCAGGTGCTGGACATCGGCGCGCTCGGCGCATTTGAGTCCCAGCTCCACGGCCAACTGGTTGCTGGCGCTGTGACCGAGGTCCTGGCGGTCCAGCCAGCGCTGCAAATGCGAGTAATGGCCGCCCTCCTCGCGCTCCACCACCTGCTTGGCGGCGGCGATGGCGCTGTCGCTGAGCTCGGTGCGGGTGAGTAGCTCCAGCAGCAGGTCGAGAATTTTGCGCTGGTTCGCGGCGGGGGCCTCGATCACGAAGGTGGTGTCGGCGTTGCTGGTGTAGGCGTTCCATTCGCCGCCCAGGGCCTGCATGCGCTCCTCCAGCCCGCCTTCGCCGCTGGCATCGACGCCGCTGAACAACAAGTGTTCAAGCAGGTGCGGCAGTTCCTTGTCGGCGCAGGAGAAATCGTCGAAACCGACGCCCACCACCAAGCGAATCGCCACGTGGCCGCGTTCGCTGCCGGGTTTGAGCAGCAGTTGCAGACCGTTGGGCAATTGATAACCCTCGACCTGGAAGCGATCGAGGGCGGCGGCGTGCAGGGTATTGAGCAACAGGCAGGCGAACAGCAGGCAACGCATAACCATTTTTCCGAAGGCGGGTTCCTACACGCAGACAACGCTCGAACCCAGGACGTTCAAGACGATTGGCTGATGTCGTCGAGATCTTCCAGGGCCAGGGCACCAGTCTCGGCGGTTTCCAGCACCGCATAGGCGCTGCCGCAGAATAGCGAATTCAGGCGTTTCATGTCGGCAATCAGCTCCAGGTGCAGCGAGCTGGTTTCCAGGCTTTGCACGACCCCACGCTGCAAGCGGCTGACGTGAGCGTGGGCCAGGCGCCGTTCCTGGGCACGGAAGCGACGTTTTTCCCGCAGCAGTTGCCGGGCGTTGTGGGGATCGGCACCAAGAAACACCGTGAGGCCCAGGCGCAGGTTGTCGATCAGTTGCCGGTGTAGCCCGGTCAGTTCCTCCAGGCCGTCCTCGGAAAATCCGCGGCGCTGCGAGGTCTTCTGCCGTTGCACCTTGCGCAGCATCTGTTCGATCAGGTCGGCGGCCAGCTTCAGGTTGATCGCCAGTTCGATGATTTCCGCCCAGCGCCGGCTGTCTTGGTCGCCGAGGTCTTCCCGGGGCATCTGCGCCAGGTAGAGTTTGATCGCGCTACAGAGCACCTCGACGTCTTCACATAGACGGCGTATCTCGATGGCGACAGCGGTCTGCTTGCCGTTGAGCACATTGAGCATGGCGTCGAGCATGCTGTCGACCAGGTCGCCGATGCGCAGGGTTTCCCGCACGGCATTGGACAGGGCCAGACTCGGGGTGGCGAGGGCGGCGGGGTCGAGGTGGCGGGGCTTGGCCTTGCCGTTGATTTCGGGGCGTTCCGGTAGCAGCCAGGCACAGAGCCGCGCCATCGGGCCGACGCTGGGCAGCAGCACCAGGCAGCGCGCCGTGTTGTAGAGCAGGTGGAAGCCGATGACAATTTCCTGGGGTCTGAAGTCGAGGTGGTTGAGCCAGTGCGCCAGCGGACTCAGCGCCGGGATGATCAGCAGCAGGCCGATCAGCTTGTACAGCAGGCTGCCGAGTGCCACCTGACGGCCTGCGGCGTTCTGCATGCTGGTGCCAAGGAAGGCCAGCACGCCGCTGCCGATGTTCGCGCCGATCACCAGGCCGATGGCCACCGGCAGGCCGATCACGTTGGCGCCGGCCAGGGTCGCGGTGAGCAGCACGGCGGCCAGGCTGGAGTAGGAGACCATGGCGAACAGCGCGCCGACCAGCGCATCGAGGAGGATATCGCCGGTCAGGGAGGCGAACATTACCTTCACCCCCTGAGCGTGGGTGATGGGTGCGGCGGCTTCGACGATCAGTTGCAGGGCGAGGATGATCAGCCCCAGGCCGATGCCGACGCGGCCGAGCTGGCCGGCACGGGTCTGCTTGCGCGAGAGGAAGAAGATCACCCCGAGGAAGATCAGCAGTGGTGACAGCCAGGACAGGTCGAAGGTCAGGACCCGGGCCATCAGCGCGGTACCGACGTCGGCGCCGAGCATGATGGCCAGGGCCGGAGTCAGCGCCATCAGGCCCTGGCCGACGAAGGAGGTCACCAGCATGGCGGTGGCGTTGCTGCTCTGGACCATGGCGGTGACCAGGATCCCGGCGAGAAACGCCAGTGGGCGCCTGGACATGTTGCGACCGATGACGTGGCGCAGGTGCGAGCCGTAGACCCGCAGGATGCCGGTACGGACGATGTGCGTGCCCCAGATCAGCAAGGTCACGGCGGAAAGCAGATTGAGCAGGGTCAGCATGAAGGGCCCCCTGGGATGACCGGTGCCCCATGGGGCAAGTTTGGATTGGCGTGTGCCTTATCTACGACTTGTCCTTAAGCTGTAGTTGGCTATTTGGCCGAACGCCAGCATCGCATGCTCGGCGCCGGGCTTGAAACAAAAATGTCATATTTTTCACGCTGCTGGCGGGGTGTGCGGGGTTGAGGTGTAACCAGGGTCGACGCGGTCTTTGTAGGAGCCGGCTTGCTGGCGATGAGGCCCGTAAGCCTTGTATCGCCCGATCGGCCGCCATCGCCAGCAAGCCGGCTCCTACGGGACGGTGTTTTACCGCGCAATATCGTTAGGCCCATAGTCCGGGGTCGGGCGGTGTGCTCTGGGTTATTGACCCGCCACATCCTTTTGCCGTTCCCCGGCTTCGTGTTCTTGCTTCTTTTTCTGCATCGCCGCGCGCATCTTGATGTTGATCGCTTCCACCGCCAGGGAGAACGCCATGGCGAAGTAGACGTAGCCCTTGGGCACGTGCACATCGAAGGCTTCGGCGATCAGCACGGTGCCGACCACGATCAGGAACGACAGCGCGAGCATCTTCAGCGACGGGTGCTTGTCGATAAAGTCGCCGATGGTCTTCGAGGCCAGCATCATCACCAGCACCGCGACGACGATCGCGGCGATCATCACCGGTACATGAGAGACCATGCCCACGGCGGTAATCACCGAGTCGAGGGAGAACACGATGTCGATAATGGCGATCTGGATGATGGTGTAGAGAAAGTTGCCGCCCTTGCCTTTCGGCCCGTCGCCCGCCTCTTCCGCGCCTTCCATGCCGTGGTAGATCTCCTGGGAGCTTTTCCACAGCAGGAACAGGCCACCGAAGAACAGGATCAGGTCACGCCCGGAGATACCCTGGTCGAAGACCACGAACAGGTCGTCGGTCAGGCGCATGACCCAGGTGATCGACAGCAGCAGGAGGATCCGCGTGATCATCGCCAGGGCCAGGCCGAAAATCCGCGTGCGTTGCTGCATGTGCCGGGGCATGCGGCTGACCAGGATCGAGATCATGATGATGTTGTCGATGCCCAGGACAATCTCCAGGGCGGTCAGGGTGAAAAAGGCCACCCAGAGTTCCGGGTTGGTCAGCCAATCCATATCTATTCCTTTGAACGAGTGTTTGAGCCGTATCGGCGCCAGGCTCCAGGTTCTGAAGGCCGCGCGCCGATACGACAGTGAATCATTGCCTTATAGACTACTGAACAACGGAAAGGTCCCGAGCAACAAGGCGGCCAACAGTATGCACAGGCACACCAACACCGCCCACTTGAGGGTGAAGCGTTGGTGATCGCCGAACTCGATACCGGCCAGAGCCACCAGCAGGTAGGTCGAGGGCACCAGTGGGCTCAACAAGTGGACGGGCTGGCCGACGATCGAGGCACGGGTCATTTCCACGGCGCTGATGCCGTAGTGGCTGGCGGCTTCATACAGGATGGCAAACATCAGCATCACGCCGGTGGGCGCGAGCTTGGTGATGCCGTCGATCATCATCTTGCCGATCCCCGCGGCAAAGCCGCCGAACAGGGCGAAGACAATGGGTACGATGATCAGGGCGATCGGCGCGGACAGGCGCTTGGTCATGATCAGGTACATGAAGGTAATGACCATGGCAAAGCCAAGGAAAGTCAGCATGGGGATACTCCGGGCGTAACGCGGCTGGGGTAAGGCGAAGCGACTGGGCTCAGTGCTGGGCGGGCGGCGCGAAAGGAACGAACGGAGTTGCAGCGAACAGGCGGGTCGTAGCGAATATCGGTATCACCATCTTATTGTTGTGAAATGGCCGTCGAGCGTCTTCAGGACGCGCCACGGCCGACCGGTCTGGTGCCGGCGGTGAGGTGATGCTAAAGGGGCAAGCTTTCAGCCGGGCGCTTTGACGGAGATAGATTGCTGGAAGCGGCGTCGACGCGAGGGGGCGGCTAAGGCAGCTCCAACCCACCCGCCGCCTTGTGCAGCGCTCGCAGGTGTTCGCCGACCATCTTCAGGTTGGCTTCGCTGGCCTCGATCTGCGCTTCTCGGGCCGGGTCCAGCAGCTTGCGGATTTCCTTGTCGAGGTCGCCGGTCAGGCGCTGCAATTGCTGCTGGCGCTGGCTGCTTTCGGCTTCCAGGCGCTTCCATTCGGAGGGTTGCGGCAAGCCATAGCCACCGCTGCCGAGCAATTCCGCCGGACGACTGAGGTAGCCGCTGTTGGCAAGAATCTCCTGCAAGGTGCGGTTGGCCTTATCCATTTCGTTGTCCTTGAGCTTGATGTCGCGGGCACCGAGGTACTTCTGTTTCACCTCGTCCTGGGCCAGCAGCAACTGTCGACGAAAGCTCGCCTGCTCCAACAACAGCATGGCCGCACTGGCGCGCAGGTTGGCCTGGGCAAACCACGGACGACGGGCCTCGGCGGGTTGCGACAACCAGTCCTCGACGGTTTCCTGCTTGATCGGCAACTGTTTCCTCAGGACCTCGAACATGGCCTGGTAGCGATCACGGTAGGAGTCGAAGCGGTAACCCAGGCGCAAGGCTTCACGGGGGTCGTCGAGCACGCGGGTATCGGCCAGGCCACGACCTTTGAGTACTTCCAGCAAACCATTGGGGACAATGCTGTCCAGACCCTTGAGCTGGGCGTTGTCGCTGCCGCTGCGCAACAGCTTCAAGGTCTCCACTGCGCAGTTGTTGCTAATGAAGTAGTAGTTGCCGTCATAGCTCCAGTGCATTTCAGCGGCGTGCTCGACCACTTCCTCGATTTCCTTGCGCGACAGCTTCAGCGGCACCGAGGCCAGGCTGCGCAATTCGGTCTTGGTGTATTCGTCGATCACCTGGGACAGCGGCAAGACGAACAGTCGCGACGGATAGGCCCCGGTCAGCCCACCCCAGGTCGAGAGCTGGACGTCGTTGACGAAGGCACGATAGGACAGCACCAGATGCTGGTCGAGGTCCAGCCGGCAATCCGGCCCCCGTGGCCGACCGGGGGCGCAGATCACCAGGCGCAGCATGCTGTGGCCCCAACGGCTGACCCAGTTCTGGTTGGCTTCGGCCAGCAGGTAGTCGACTTCGTAGACGCGCTCGGGGTCGATCTTGCCCAGGGGCGTCTTGCCGAAGTCATTGCCGGCGTTGAGGAACGGGAAGGCCTGGTCACAGCTGTCCTTGGCCGCTGGCGCCCAGCCGAAGCGTTCCTGGTAGTAGCGATACAGCGCCGGGCGGCGACAGGCGTACGCCGGGTCGAGGAGGAAGTACTCCATGTTGACCGCGACGAACTCCTTGGGATTGGTGGTCTCGTAGATATCCGGGCTGCGCACGACCTGGCCGTTACGCTGCTCCCGTTGGCCACGGCTGCCGACCGATTGTTGCCAGCCAGCGAGGTCGAGCAGGCGCGGGTCGTCGCTGAGGGTGAAGCGCCGACCGGTCTGGCCCCGGCATTGATCGGGCAGGCCGACCAGGCCGGTATTGCTGTCGCGCCGGGTGCAACGCTGGATCAGCATCCGCTCGGCGTCGGGCCACAGACGGGCGCGGTCATAAATATGGGTCAGTTCGTGGAGGACGGTGGCGAGCATCTCCTCGCGCACGGTGCCGTGGGGGCGGTTGGTTTTTTTTGTCGCGGCGGACCCGTCCACCAGGCCGGGCAGCAGCGCGCGATTGAGGTCCACTTCGGAGACCAGCGAGGCTTCGCCATAGGCGTTGTCCGGCATCTGGGTCGACCAGACGACATCGATGCGGCGGTCCAGTTGCTCGATAAAGCGCGGCGGCAGATGGGCCATGGCTTCATCGATCAGTACCTGGCTGGCCTGTTGTTCGGCCGGGCTCAGGCCTTCGCTCTTGAGCTGCAATTGCAGGCTGGCCTGGGCCGCGTTGCCGAACAGCAACAGGACGCAGACCAGCAGTCCGCCGAGAAGTGGCTTCACAGGGCGAGAATGGCTTCGGCGAGGTCTTGATCGCTGGCGTCACGGGCGCCTGGCACTTCGGTACGCAGGGCAGCAAAGGCGGCTTCCAGGTGCGCGCCGCGGATATCGCCCTGGCTGGCGACGAAACTGGCGGCGTCGTCGTGGGCTTCACGGACTACTTTCGAGTCGCGGATCGAGGTGGTGGTGTCCGAGGTGAAGTCGAGAGTGCGGCCCGTAGCGCGTACGAGCATATTGCTGGTAGCCACCAGGGTGTGCGCCGCAGCCATGTCGCTCAGCAACAGCAGGCCGAGGGCGGCGGCGATCAGGGGGTTACGCATGGAAGGTCTCCGGAAATGCAAAGTGACTATTGGACGAGAATTGCCTGGGCCAGTTCAAGGTCGCCGGCATGAAGTTTTGGCTGGGTTTGGCGCAGGTAGGCCAGGGCCGACTCCAGTTGCGCGCCGCGCAGTCGGCCATTAGTGGCGACGAAAGCGGCAGCGTCATCCCGCGCGGCCAGTATCAGTTTACGGTCGAAGGGCGCGCTGGTCACTTGGCTGGTGACATAACCGCTGCCGACCAGGGTCTGGGTGGTCAGGTCGAAGGCCTGGGCCTGGTTGATCCAGGCCAGCGCTATGAGCAATAAGGTGAGTGAACGCATGGGTCTCGGTGTCTTATTGAGCGAGCGCCAAGGCTAGCGGAATCCACGACCCATGCGCCAGGGTTTCAGATGGCCAGGATCGCCTGGGCCAACTGCGCGTCGCTGGCCTGCAACCGTGGGGCTTGGCGGCGGATGGTGTCGAAGGCGCTTTCCAGTTTCACGCTGCGGATCTGACCATTGCTGGCGACGAAGCTGGCGGCGTCATCCTGGGCGGCGCGCACGATCTTGTTGTCGCGCAATGACGAGGTGGCATCGGACGAGGCGTCGGAGGTGGCCTTGAGGGCGCCGACCAGCGAATCGGTGGTGACGATGAAGCTGCTGGCGTGGGCGGCGCTGGCCAGGGTCAACAGGGCGGCGGCACTGAGCAGGCGAAGGCGGGACATGATGAATCTCCAGGGGCATGAAAAGGAACAGTGGCAGCGGACAAGGACCGCCACTCGAACACAATGAACGATGAACCTCAGACGCACATTCCGCGCCGCAGGCTACCTATGACCACGATATTAGGCAGAGTTCCCGAGCCGCCGAAAGCGAGTTTCGTCGGCTGATCCGCGGTTTAGAGGCTTGCGAGTGGTTCGGGCAGAAGTGTACTGGCTTTATTGTAAAAATATAAAACTGTGCCTATCTGGCGATTTCGCACACATGGTCTCGAAATCCTCTCGCCGAAAACGACAAAGCCCGTCGCGGTTTCCCGCGACGGGCTCTGTTTTTTCAATTCGGGTGCTGGCGGTGGACCCGGTGGGTCAGGGCCAGCGAGCGCTGCTTAGCGCCAGAACGGCTTGCTCAACTCTTCGTAACGCTGTGCTTCGCTGATCCCGGCATCGGCCAGCAGACGCGAATCCAGGCGAGCCAGTTGATGGCGGCTGGCAATGCGGCGCTGCCACAACATCAGGTTGGCGAGAACGCGCAGAGGCATCGAAGCTTGAGCGTCAGTAGTGGTGTTTTCGTAGAACATGTCGGAACTGAGTGTACGTTCCATGATTAGCATCCTTCCGCTTGTGGCGGGATTAGGTAGTGGTTTAACTGATGCCAATGATCCTCCTCTTTGCCTAGTCTCTGTAGATACAGTTCATCTGTATTGTGAGGGCTCAGTTAACTGTTTAAGGGTGCTGTACTGCTCGAAATTGAGGCAACTGTACCTGTCTGCCTTTAAATGGTGCATTTTTGTCTGGGGCGGGGAGATTCGAGGTGATTCGAGGTGAGAAATGACCGGTACAGCAGTACAGTTTTTATCAGATTACCGAGGAATCCAGGGCCGCTGACGAAACTGTGTTTACGTCAGCGGCGAACTGTATCAATCAGCTCGGCAGCATCTTCCCGGTTTCGTCCAGGTTGATGTGCCAACTCAGTGCTTCGCGCAGGATGTGCGGGGTATGACCGCCCAGGGCACAGGCGCGTTCGAAGTAACTGTTCAGGGCTTCGCGGTAGTCCGGGTGCACGCAGTTGTCGATCACCGCCCTCGCCCGTTCCCGTGGTGCCAGGCCCCGTAGGTCGGCCAAGCCGATTTCGGTGACGAGGATATCCACGTCATGCTCGGTGTGGTCGACGTGGCTGACCATAGGCACCACGCTGGAAATCGCCCCGCCCTTGGCGATGGACTTGGTGACGAAGATCGCCAGGTGCGCGTTGCGGGCGAAGTCGCCGGAGCCGCCGATGCCGTTCATCATCCGTGTGCCGCAGATGTGGGTGGAGTTGACGTTGCCGTACAGGTCGAACTCCAGGGCGGTGTTGATGGCGATGATGCCCAGGCGCCGCACCACTTCCGGGTGGTTGGAAATTTCCTGCGGACGCAGTACCAGCTTCTCTTTGTAGCGCTCCAGATTGCCGAACACATCGCTGTTACGTCGGCTCGACAAGGTGATCGAGCTGCCGGAGGCGAAGGACAGCTTGCCGGCATCGATCAGGTCGAAGGTCGAGTCCTGCAGCACTTCGGAGTACATGGTCAGGTCTTCGAACGGCGAGTCGATCAGGCCGCACATCACCGCGTTGGCAATGTTGCCGATACCGGCCTGCAGCGGGCCGAGCTTGTTGGTCATGCGCCCGTCGGTCACTTCTTCCTTGAGGAAGTCAATCAAGTGGTTGGCGATGGCCTGGGTGTCGCTGTCCGGTGGGGTCACGGTGGACGGCGAGTCGGACTGGTTGGTGATGACGATGGCGACGATCTTGGCCGGGTCGATCGGGATCGCGGTGCTGCCGATGCGATCGTCGACCTTCACCAGCGGAATTGGCGTGCGGGTTGGCCGATAGCTGGGGATATAGATGTCGTGCAGGCCTTCCAGGTTCGGATTGTGCGCCAGGTTGATCTCGACGATCACCTGCTTGGCGAAAATCGCGAAGCTGGCCGAGTTGCCCACCGAGGTGGTCGGCACGATATGCCCTTCTTCGGTGATCGCCACGGCTTCGATCACCGCCAGGTCCGGCAGCTTGAGCTGCTTGTTACGCAATTGCTCGACGGTTTCCGACAAGTGCTGGTCGATAAACATCACCTCGCCGGCGTTGATCGCCTTGCGCAGGGTGCTGTCGACCTGGAACGGCATGCGCCGCGACAGCACGCCGGCTTCGGTGAGCTGTTTGTCGAGGTCGTTGCCCAGGCTGGCGCCGGTCATCAGGGTGATTTTCAGCGGCGACGTCTTGGCGCGCTCGGCCAGTGCATGGGGCACGGCCTTGGCTTCACCGGCGCGGGTGAAGCCGCTCATGCCGACGGTCATGCCGTCCTGAATCAGAGCGGCAGCCTCGGCAGCGCCCATGACCTTGTCCAACAACGAAGGCAAGCGAATACGATCACGATACATAGCGTGTTATCTCAGGCAACGAAAGCAAGATGCGCAGTCTAGAGGTTTGAAAAAGTTTCGCCGCACGACAAAGGTCGAATGCCGGCCAACGATCCGGGGCCTTTGGTCGGTTTTTTCGCGAGCAAAGAAAAACCCCAACCTAGCAAGGGTTGGGGTTCTCGATATTGCGTTAACGCAAGCTTCTACTCGACAGCCTTGACCATGTCCTCAATGACTTTCTTCGCGTCGCCGAAGACCATCATGGTCTTGTCGAGGTAGAACAGCTCGTTGTCCAGACCGGCATAGCCGCTGGCCATGGAGCGCTTGTTGACGATGATGGTCTTGGCCTTGAAAGCCTCGAGAATCGGCATGCCGGCAATCGGCGACTTTGGATCGTTCTTCGCCGCCGGGTTGACCACGTCGTTGGCGCCCAGCACCAGCACCACGTCGGCCTGGCCGAACTCGGAGTTGATGTCTTCCATCTCGAACACCTGGTCGTAAGGCACTTCAGCCTCGGCCAGCAAGACGTTCATGTGCCCGGGCATGCGGCCGGCCACCGGGTGGATCGCGTACTTCACGGTCACGCCACGGTGGGTCAGCTTCTCGGTCAGTTCCTTCAGCGCGTGCTGCGCCCGGGCCACCGCCAGGCCGTAGCCGGGGACGATGATCACGGTGTCGGCGTTGGTCAGCAGGAAGGTGGCGTCATCCGCCGAACCGGATTTCACCGGCCGGGCTTCCTTCGAACCGGCCGGGCCAGCTGCGTCAGCCGTGTTGCCGAAGCCGCCGAGCAGCACGTTGAAGAACGAGCGGTTCATTGCCTTGCACATGATGTACGAGAGGATCGCACCGCTTGAGCCCACCAGCGAGCCGGCGATGATCAGCATCGAGTTGTTCAGCGAGAAGCCGATCCCCGCCGCCGCCCAGCCCGAGTAGCTATTGAGCATCGACACTACCACCGGCATGTCGGCGCCGCCGATCGGGATGATGATCAGTACACCCATCACGAAAGCCAGGGCCAGCATCAGGGCGAAGGCGTTGAGGTTGCCGGTGAGCATAAAGGTCAGGCCGAGACCCAGGGTGGCCAGGCCCAGCAGCAGGTTCAGTTTATGCTGCCCGGCAAACTGTACGGGTGCGCCCTGGAACAGGCGGAACTTGTACTTGCCCGAGAGCTTGCCGAAGGCGATCACCGAACCGGAGAAGGTAATCGCACCGATTGCGGCGCCGAGGAACAGCTCCAGGCGATTGCCCGGCGGAATCGAATCCCCCAGCTGTTTGACGATGCCCAGGGATTGCGGCTCGACCACCGCCGCAATGGCGATAAACACCGCAGCGAGGCCGATCATGCTGTGCATGAAGGCAACCAACTCCGGCATCTTGGTCATCTCGACCCGTTTGGCCATGATCGAACCGGCGGTGCCACCGATCAGCAGGCCGACGATGACGTAGCCGATGCCGGCGGTGGCCAGTTCCGCGCCCAGCTTATAGATGAGGCCGATGGTGGTGAGGATCGCCAGGGCCATGCCGAGCATGCCGAACAGATTGCCGCGCCGCGAGGTGGTCGGGTGCGACAAGCCCTTGAGGGCCTGGATAAAGCAGATCGACGCGATCAGGTAGAGCGTCGTGACCAGATTCATGCTCATTACTTCTGCACCTCTTTCACAGCCTTGGGCGCTTTCTTCTTGAACATCTCAAGCATGCGGCGGGTCACCAGGAAGCCACCGAACACGTTCACGGCGGCCAGGGCCACCGCGAGGGTGCCCATGGTCTTGCCCAGTGGGGTCACGGTCAGCGCGGCGGCCAGCATGGCGCCGACGATAACGATTGCCGAGATCGCGTTGGTCACCGCCATCAAGGGCGTGTGCAGTGCAGGCGTCACGTTCCAGACCACGTGGTAACCGACATAGATCGCCAGCACGAAGATGATCAGGTTGTAGATACCGGGGGAGATAAGCTCTTCCATCGTCTGAATCCCTGCTTAGGCGTTTTTGCGGAGGACTTGGCCGTCGCGGCACATCAGGCACGCGGCGACGATGTCGTCTTCTAGGTTCACTTCGAATTGGCCTTCCTTGTTGAAGACCAGCTTCAGGAAGTCCAGCAGGTTGCGCGCATACAGCGCCGAGGCGTCTGCCGCGACTGCGCCGGCCAGATTGGTCGGGCCGCAAATGATCACGCCATTTTCGACCACCACCTGATCCGCCACGGTCAACGGGCAGTTGCCGCCTTGCGCTGCCGCGAGGTCGATGACCACCGAGCCGGGCTTCATCTGCGCGACGGTCTCGGCGCTGAGCAGCACCGGTGCCTTGCGACCCGGAATCAGCGCCGTGGTGATAACGATATCGGCCTGCTTGGCGCGCTCGTGCACCGCCAGGGCCTGACGTTGCATCCAGCTGGCGGGCATCGGCCGGGCATAACCGCCGACACCGACCGCGCATTCGCGCTCCTCGTCGGTCTCATAGGGTACGTCGACGAACTTGGCGCCGAGGGATTCGATCTGTTCCTTCACTGCGGGCCGCACATCCGAGGCTTCGATCACCGCCCCCAGGCGCTTGGCGGTGGCGATGGCCTGCAGACCGGCTACACCGGCCCCGAGGATCAGCACGCGCGCGGCTTTTACGGTACCCGCGGCGGTCATCAGCATCGGCATGAAGCGCGGGTAGTGATGGGCCGCCAGCAGCACCGCCTTGTAGCCGGCGATGTTGGCCTGGGACGACAGCACATCCAGGCTTTGGGCGCGGGAGGTGCGTGGCGCGGCCTCCAGGGCGAAGGCGGTGATGCCGTGTTCGGCCAGCTTGGCGAGGGTGTCGTTGTTGAACGGATTGAGCATGCCCACCAGGACGGTGCCGCGCTTGATCAGCGTCAGTTCGCTGTCGCTGGGCGCCACCACCTTGAGGATCAGCTCGGTGCCAAAGGCGTCGCTGGCGCTGCCGATAGCGGCACCTGCCGCTTCATAGGCACTGTCGACAACACTGGCGCTAAGGCCGGCGCCGCTTTGCACAGTGACCTTATGACCCTGGCCGATCAGCTTCTTGATGGTTTCCGGGGTTGCAGCAACCCGCGTTTCACCCGTCTGGGTTTCGAGAGGAACACCAATGTGCACGTCAAATCTCCTGCGTGATCTTTTTTATAAGAGGCCAGCGCACTGCGGATGGTGCGTCTGGAGCGGCCGATCAGCACGATCCCGCCGGATTTGTCGGCGGGGCGCGGCATTTTGCAGGTGAAAACCATACCCTTCAAGATATTCTGAAAGGTGACGTAAAATTAACTACAAGTCACGCTGTGACCAAATGTCGCAGGGAAACGCCGTGAGCCCATAATACAGGGGGCTAACAAGGATTCTGGCTGGAATTGAAGAAAATTCGAATCGGTGGCGTGAATGAGTCGGTATTGGACGGAAATAGGGGTTGAAAGCCTTGCTAACAGGCACTTTAGTGCCAAATTTCCTGGTATCGGTACAGTCTGTCAAAAAGCGACATATTGTTATATCTGTAGGTATTAAGTGATATTGACTACAGAGTCAGCTAATGGCCTGAGGTCTTTAAGACAGCAGGCTGTAGCTCTGCGCCTGGTTTACCAGCCAGTCACGGAAAGCGCGCAAGGACGCCGATTCGACCTTTCGCTCGGGAATCATCAGGTAATACGCCTTGATGCTGGACAGCGCATTGGGGTTGGCGATCACCAGGCGCTGCTCTTCCAGCTCCCGTTGGATCAGGAAGGGTGGAATCAGCGCGATGCCCATCTCGTGCATGGCCGCTTGGGCCAGCATGGAGAATAGCTCGTAGCGCGGACCTGTCATGTCGCGGGGCACATTCAGTTCCTGGGCATTGAACCACTGGCGCCAGGCATAGGGTCGCGTGGTCTGTTGCAGTAGCGGCAGTTCGGCGATCTGTGCCGCGTTGAGGTTCCGCTGGTTGCCCAGCAGGCTGGGGCTGCACACCGGCATGGGGTTCTCGCCCATCAGCCGATGAGACTCGGTACCCGACCAGTCGGCATCGCCGAAGTAGATCGCGGCATCGAAGTCGGTGTCGGCGAAAAGAAACGGCCGGGTGCGGTTGGTCAGGTTGACCGTGACTTCCGGGTGCTGCTGCTGGAAGTCCTTGAGTCTGGGCAGCAGCCATTGGGTGCCGAAGGTCGGGACCACGGCCAGCTCGATGACGTTGGCGCCCTGCTGGCCCATCACCGATAGCGTGTCGCGCTCCACCGCGTCCAGTTGCGTGGCGACCCGCCGACTGTAGGAAAGCCCCGCTTCGGTCAGTTTTACCCCGCGCCGGGAGCGTCGGAACAGTTCAACGCTGAGAAACTCCTCCAGGCTGGCGATCTGTCGGCAAATGGCACCTTGAGTGAGGGAAAGCTCCTGGGCGGCCTTGGTAAAGCTCTCGTGGCGGGCTGCGGCTTCGAAGCTGATCAGCGCGGTGGTGCTGGGAATTTTGCGGCGCATGTACGGCAACCTCACTAAAGGTGGTGCTAGATAGCGGTTAAAAGCTTTTCGGAGTGAGAAATTAGCACAACAGTATGCGAAATCCTCGTTTGCCGGATGGCTGGGTGGCGCCTAGGATCAGTCCAGACCCTTTCACTGACTTCACGAGGACTCACCCATGGGTGCCAAGGCAAGCTTCAACTGGATCGATCCCCTGCTGCTGGATCAACAGCTCACCGAGGAAGAGCGCATGATCCGCGACACGGCTGAGCAGTTCGCCCAGGACAAGTTGGCGCCACGGGTGCTCGAAGCCTTCCGCCATGAAAAGACCGACCCGGCGATCTTCCGTGAAATGGGCGAAATCGGCCTGTTGGGCGCAACCATTCCGGTGGAGTACGGCGGCAGCGGGTTGAACTATGTCAGCTACGGCCTGATTGCCCGGGAGGTCGAGCGTGTCGACTCCGGTTATCGCTCGATGATGAGCGTGCAGTCGTCCCTGGTGATGGTGCCGATCAACGAGTTCGGGACCGAGGCGCAAAAGCAGAAGTACTTGCCGAAGCTGGCCTCTGGCGAATGGATCGGCTGCTTTGGCCTGACCGAACCCAACCATGGTTCCGACCCGGGTGCGATGATCTGTCGTGCCCGCAAGGTCGACGGTGGCTACAGCCTGACGGGCAGCAAGATGTGGATCACCAACAGCCCGATCGCCGATGTGTTCGTGGTCTGGGCCAAAGACGACGCCGGTGATATCCGTGGCTTCGTGCTCGAGAAAGGCTGGAAGGGCCTGAGTGCGCCGGCGATTCACGGCAAGGTCGGCCTGCGCGCATCGATCACCGGCGAGATCGTCATGGACAACGTGTTTGTCCCTGAAGAGAACATCTTCCCTGAAGTGCGTGGTTTGAAAGGTCCGTTCACCTGCCTCAACTCCGCGCGTTATGGCATTTCCTGGGGGGCGTTGGGTGCTGCCGAGTTCTGCTGGCACACCGCTCGCCAGTACACCCTGGATCGCCAGCAGTTCGGCCGGCCATTGGCGGCGACCCAACTGATCCAGAAGAAGCTGGCGGATATGCAGACCGAGATCACCCTCGCCTTGCAAGGCTGCCTGCGTCTGGGGCGGATGAAGGATGAAGGTACGGCGGCGGTGGAAATCACTTCGATCATGAAGCGCAACTCCTGCGGCAAGTCCCTGGACATCGCCCGTATGGCTCGCGACATGCTCGGCGGTAACGGGATCTCCGATGAGTTCGGGATTGCCCGTCACCTGGTGAACCTGGAAGTGGTGAATACCTATGAAGGTACCCACGATGTCCATGCGCTGATCCTCGGGCGTGCCCAGACTGGCCTCCAGGCGTTCTATTAATAGAAGGAGCTTGGCTTATGGGCGCGCTATCGCATCTGCGAGTGCTGGATTTGTCGCGAGTGCTGGCCGGGCCCTGGTCCGGCCAGATCCTCGCCGACCTTGGGGCGGAGGTTATCAAGGTCGAACGGCCGGGCAATGGCGACGATACCCGCGCCTGGGGCCCGCCCTTCCTGAAGGACGCCTACGGCAAAAACACCACGGAAGCGGCTTACTACCTGTCGGCCAATCGTAACAAGCAGTCGGTGACCATCGATTTCACCCGGCCCGAGGGGCAGCGTCTGGTTCGGGAGCTGGCGGCCAAGTCCGACATCCTGATCGAGAACTTCAAGGTTGGTGGGTTGGCGGCGTATGGGTTGGACTATGCGTCGCTCAAGGTGCTCAACCCGAAGTTGATCTATTGCTCGATCACCGGCTTCGGTCAGACCGGGCCCTATGCCAAGCGTGCCGGCTATGACTTCATGATCCAGGGGCTGGGTGGGCTGATGAGCCTCACCGGTCGGCCCGAAGGTGATGAGGGGGCCGGGCCGGTGAAGGTTGGTGTGGCCCTGACCGATATTCTGACCGGGTTGTATTCGACGGTGGCCATTCTGGCGGCCCTGGCTCATCGCGATCAGGGCGGCGGCGGTCAGCATATCGATATGGCGCTGCTGGATGTCCAGGTGGCATGCCTGGCGAACCAGGCCATGAACTACCTGACCACCGGAGTGGCACCGAAGCGTTTGGGCAATGCCCATCCGAACATCGTGCCGTACCAGGACTTTCCCACGGCTGATGGTGACTTCATCCTGACGGTGGGCAATGACGGGCAGTTCCGCAAGTTTGCCGAGGTGGCGGGTCAGCCGCAGTGGGCGGACGATCCACGGTTTGTGACCAATACGTTGCGGGTGGCCAACCGGGCGGTGCTGATTCCGTTGATTCGCCAGGCGACGGTGTTCAAGACCACGGCTGAGTGGGTGATGCAGTTGGAGCAGGCCGGTGTGCCGTGTGGGCCGATCAACGATCTGTCGCAGGTGTTCGCCGATCCCCAGGTGCAGGCCCGTGGCCTGGCGGTGGAGTTGCCGCATCCACTGGCCGGCCTGGTGCCACAGGTGGCGAGTCCGATCCGCTTGTCTGTGACGCCGGTGGAGTATCGCAATGCCCCTCCTCTATTGGGTGAGCACACGCTTGAGGTATTGCAGCGGGTGTTGGGCCTGACACCGGAGGCGGTTGCGGCATTGCGTGAAGCGGGCGTCCTTTAGGCACCCTGCTCTCTTCTATATAGAGGTAATTTAAGGCTTGAGGCATGCATCGTCCCTGTAGGAGCTCGGCGTGCCGGCGATGGCGTCCTTGAAGCCGCTAAAAGCTTCGCGGGCAAGCTCCGCTCCCACAGGACCGAGTCGCACTGCAGGCTCTCGGTCAGCCTCGGATCTT
>NZ_JBWKTH010000043.1:0-45342 GCF_059420225.1 Pseudomonas sp. GW821-FHT04D07 | reverse complement strand
CCCCCCCCCCCCCCCCCCCCCCCCCCCCCCCCCCCCCCCCCCCCCCCCCCCCCCCCCCCCCCCCCGCCCCCACAGGGTAGGTGTTCAACCTCAAGTGAACCGCATTGCCCCGCAGGAACAGGGGCCATGTTCCTTAGAGGCTTTCCAGGCACCCCGCCAGGTCATTACCCAGCTTCTCCAGCACCTGCTCATACCCATGGGCCGCCGCCGGCGTGTAGCTGCCCAACGCATCCAGCTCAGCCAGCTTCACCGGCAGCCCGCTCACCAGGGTTTCCGCCAACCGCGGACGCAATGGCGGTTCGCTGAACACACAGGTCTTGCCCACTTCCTGCAAGCGCGTGCGCATCGCCGCCACATGCTGGGCGCCCGGCTGCACTTCGGCGGCCACGCTGAACACGCCGGCGTGCTTGAGCCCATAGGCATCCTCGAAGTAGTCGAAGGCCTCATGGAAGACAAAATACGGCTTGCCCGCCACCCCCGCCAGACGCGCCTTCAACCGGGCATCCAGGGCATCGAGCCGGGCATCGAAGGCCTTCACATTGCTCTGATAACGCTGCGCGTTGGCCGGATCGACCGCACTCAGGTCCGCGGCCATGCGCGCGGCAATCACCCTGGCATTCACCGTCGACAGCCACAGGTGCGCATCCAACGTGCCCGGACGATGATCGTGATCATGTTCGTCAGCATCTTCGGCATGCGAGTGGCTATCTTCGGCGAACCGACGGAGTTTCATCCCCGGCAGGTCCTGCACCGCCACGGTTGCCAGGCTGCGGTCCTTGAGCACCCGGGGCAGGAAGCTTTCCATGTCCGGGCCGATCCAGTAGAGCAGGTCCACCGACTGCACCTTGCGTACATCGGAAGGCCGCAACGCATAGTTGTGCGGCGAAGCACCCGGCGGCAACAACACCTCGGGGGTATCGACACCCTCCTGCACGGCGGCGGCAATCAACTGCAGGGGCTTGATGCTGGTCAGGACGCTGACTTGCGCCTGAACCGGGGACATCACCAACAAACTGGCACTGATAGTGACAAAAAAGGCAAAAAGACGGGGCACGATGAACACTCAAGGTGGCAGGAACAGGTAACATAATAACGTCTCTCACAAACGCCGTCGCCGC
The DNA here is from genome assembly GCF_059420225.1 of Pseudomonas sp. GW821-FHT04D07. Classification (NCBI taxonomy): domain Bacteria; kingdom Pseudomonadati; phylum Pseudomonadota; class Gammaproteobacteria; order Pseudomonadales; family Pseudomonadaceae; genus Pseudomonas; species Pseudomonas sp. GW821-FHT04D07. The sequence continues at coordinate 44,224 of NZ_JBWKTH010000043.1, read as the reverse complement.
TCATGCCTATAACCCCTCTCGCCAGCCGTCCCCATGATCACTCTCACTGCGTGCACAGCGCGCTGTCCGACGCCGATGCCCTGTGCGCACGCCAGGGCCTGCGTCTGACCGCCCTGCGGCGGCGGGTGCTCGAGCTGGTCTGGCAGAGCCACAAGCCGCTGGGCGCCTATGACATCCTCGCCGTGCTGAGCGAACAGGACGGCCGCCGCGCCGCGCCACCGACCGTCTACCGCGCCCTGGACTTCCTGCTGGACAACGGCCTGGTCCATCGCATCGCCTCGCTCAACGCCTTTGTCGGCTGCAACCACCCGGAACACGCCCACCAGGGCCAGTTCCTGATCTGCCGCGAGTGCCACGCCGCCATCGAGCTGGAACAGAAGTCCATCAGCGACGCCATCGTCGGCAGTGCCCGGGAGGTCGGCTTCGCCGTCGAGGCCCAGACCGTCGAAGTGATCGGGCTCTGCTCGGGTTGCCAGGGGACCTGATGAGCACTGCGCTGATTCGCCTCGAACAGGTGGCCGTGACCTTTGCCGGGCAGCCGGTGCTCGACAACATCCACCTGAGCGTCGAGCCCGGGCAGATCGTCACCCTGATCGGCCCCAATGGCGCCGGCAAGACCACCCTGGTGCGCGCCGTGCTCGGCCTGCTCAAGCCGGATCGCGGCAGCGTCTGGCGCAAGCCGAAGCTGCGGATCGGCTATATGCCGCAGAAACTCCATGTCGACCCGACCTTGCCGCTGTCGGTGCTGCGCTTCCTGCGCCTGGTGCCGGGCGTCGACCGCGCACGGGCCCTGGCGGCCCTCGGCGAAGTCGGTGCCGAACAGGTGATCGACAGCCCGGTGCAAAGCATCTCCGGCGGCGAAATGCAGCGCGTGCTGCTGGCCCGCGCGCTATTGCGCGAACCGCAACTGCTGGTGCTCGACGAGCCGGTGCAAGGTGTCGATGTCGCCGGCCAGGCCGAGCTCTACAGCTTGATCACCCGCCTGCGCGACCGCCACGGCTGCGGCGTGCTGATGGTCTCCCACGACCTGCACCTGGTGATGAGCACCACCGACCAGGTGGTCTGTCTCAATCGCCATGTCTGCTGCTCCGGCCATCCCGAGCAGGTCAGCGGCGACCCGGCCTTCATCGAGCTGTTCGGCCAGAACGCCCAAAGCCTGGCGATCTATCACCACCACCATGACCACGCCCACGACCTGCATGGCGCCGTGGTCAACGAAACGGCCCCGGCGGCCCACACCCACGTTCACGGAGAAAGCTGCAAGCATGGCTGATTTTCTGCTCTACGCCTTGCTGGCAGGCTTGGCCCTGGCGCTGGTGGCGGGCCCGCTGGGCTCGTTCGTGGTCTGGCGGCGCATGGCCTATTTCGGCGACACCTTGTCCCACGCGGCCCTGCTCGGCGTGGCCCTGGGCTTTCTGCTGGATGTCAGCCCGACCCTGGCGGTGACCGTCGGCTGCCTGTTGCTGGCGGTGCTGCTGGTGACCCTGCAACAGCGCCAGCCCCTGGCCTCCGACACCCTGCTGGGGATTCTCGCGCCGAGCACCTTGTCCCTCGGCCTGGTGGTACTAAGCTTCATGCATGAAGTGCGGATCGACCTGATGGGTTATCTGTTCGGCGACCTGCTGGCCATCAGCACCACCGACCTTTACTGGATCCTCGCTGGCAGCGCGGCGGTGCTGGTGCTGCTGATCAGCCTCTGGCGGCCGCTGCTGGCGATCACCGTGCACGAAGAACTGGCCACCGTCGAAGGCCTGCCGGTGGCAGCGTTGCGCATGGCGCTGATGCTGCTGATTGCCGTGGTGATCGCGGTGGCGATGAAAATTGTCGGCGTGCTGTTGATCACCTCCTTGTTGATCATCCCGGCCGCCGCCGCCCAGCGGCACGCCCGCTCGCCGGAGCAGATGGCCCTGGGTGCCAGCCTGCTCGGCATGCTCGCGGTGTGCGGTGGCCTGGCGTTGTCCTGGTTCAAGGACACCCCGGCGGGGCCGTCCATTGTGGTGACGGCTGCCGGCCTGTTTCTGCTGAGTTTTGTCCTGCCACGCAGAGGGGTGTAGACTTGCTCGTTTTTTGCGCAATTAGAGAGTCGCAGGAATGAAGCCGTTCGCCTCCCGTTATCTGCTCCTTGTCGCATTTTCCCTGCTGCTGGGCGCTTGCCAGAGCACCCCACCGGTGGACACCACGGTGCCCGACGCCCGGGTCGCGGCCATCGCCGCGCTGGAGCAGAGCATCAACAGCAATGAACTGACCACCGCCGAGGACCAACTGAGCGCCTTGCAGACGCAGTCGCCGGACGATCCCCAGTGGGTGACCTACCAGCGGCAACTGGCCGAAGCCTATCTGCAACGCAGCCAGATCGTGCTGCAAAAAGGCGACGTCAACGCCGCCGCCACGGCCCTGAGCCGCGCCCGGGCGCTGATGCCCAAGGCTCCGGCCCTGACCGGCGGGGTCAACGGCACGATCGCCCAGGCACGCAAGGCCGAGCTGGAAAAGGCCGAGGCGGCGCTCAAGGCGGCCGAGACCAAGCCAACGGCACGCTTGATCGATCCGAGTGCCGAGAGCAGCACGATTGCCCTGAACATCCAGGACGTTGCACAACTGCGCAAGCAGATGGATGCGCTGGCGGCGGACGTGGTGAATTACCAGTGCACGGTGACCTTCCAGGTGCCGCGCACCGAGGATTACCCGTGGCTGGCAACCTTGCTGGAAAAACGGGTGAAAAAGCTTGATGCGGGCTTCGAGCTGAAGATCGACAAGCAGATTGACCGGCAGGTGAAGGCGCAGGTGGTCTTGAGCCCACACAAGCCGTAAACCCGGCGATCTTCCGTAGGCGCTGGCTTGTCGGGACGCCGCACCGCAGCGATGAGGCCAGCACGTCTTGCATCGAACGTGCGGACGTCATCGCCAGCAAGCTGGTTTCCACAGATGGGTGTCCGACCGTCGATCGGCTTATTTCCGATTGAAAGGTTGTACGCAAAACAAATGCTAAAAACCTCTATACAGACAAGCTAAAATGCCCGCCCGGCTAACCGCTGACCTTTTTCCATTGCGCCCCACAAGGTTCGCTACGTGATCGAGTTTCATAACGTCCATAAAACCTACCGGGTCGCCGGTAAGGATATTCCCGCCCTGCACCCGACCAACCTGCGGGTTGAGAACGGCCAGGTGTTCGGCCTGATCGGCCATTCCGGCGCGGGAAAAAGCACCCTGCTGCGTCTGATCAATCGCCTGGAAGCCCCCAGCGGCGGCCAGATCGTCGTCGACGACGAAGAGGTCACGGCGCTCGATGCCAATGGCCTGCGGCGTTTCCGCCAACAGGTCGGGATGATCTTCCAGCACTTCAACCTGCTGGCCTCCAAGACCGTGGCCGACAACGTCGCGCTGCCGCTGACCCTGGCCGGCGAGCTGTCGCGGCGCGAGATCGACCAGCGCGTCGCCGAACTCTTGCAGCGGGTCGGCCTGTCCGATCATGCGAAGAAATACCCGGCCCAGTTGTCCGGCGGGCAAAAGCAGCGCGTCGGCATCGCCCGCGCCCTGGCGACCAAGCCGAAGATCCTGCTGTGCGACGAAGCCACCAGCGCCCTCGACCCGCAAACCACCGCCTCGGTCCTGCAACTGCTGGCCGAGATCAATCGCGAGCTGAAGCTGACCATCGTACTGATCACCCATGAAATGGACGTGATCCGCCGGGTCTGCGATGTGGTCGGGGTGATGGATGCCGGCGTGATCGTCGAGCAGGGGCCGGTGGCGGATGTGTTCCTGCATCCCAAGCACCCGACCACCCGCCGCTTCGTCCAGGAAGACGAACAGATCGACGAGAGCGAGCAGCGCGACGACTTCGCCCATGTGCCGGGCCGTATCGTCCGTCTGACCTTCCAGGGCGACGCCACCTACGCGCCGCTGCTGGGCACCGTCGCCCGTGAAACCGGCGTCGACTACAGCATCCTCGCCGGACGCATCGACCGCATCAAGGACACCCCCTATGGGCAACTGACGCTCGCTGTCACCGGCGGCGACATGGAGGCCGCCTTCGCGCGCTTCAGCGCCGCCGACGTCCATATGGAGGTACTGCGCTGATGGACCTGTTTCTGAGTTTCTTCGCCAACATCGACTGGTCGGATATCTGGGAAGCCACTGGCGACACCCTGCTGATGCTCGGCACCTCGCTGGTGTTCACCATCCTCCTGGGCCTGCCGCTGGGGATCCTGCTGTTCCTCTGCAGCCCACGCCAGTTGCTGGAGCAGAAAGCCACCTACGCGGTCCTGGCCTTCGTGGTGAACGTGGTGCGCTCGCTGCCGTTCATCATCCTGCTGATCGTGATGATTCCGTTCACCGTGCTTCTTACCGGCACCTCCCTGGGCGTGGCCGGCGCCATCCCACCGCTGGTGGTGGGCGCCGCGCCGTTCTTCGCCCGACTGGTGGAAACCGCGCTGCGCGAAGTCGACCGCGGCATTATCGAAGCCACCCAGGCAATGGGCGCGACCACCCGCCAGATCATTCTCAACGCGCTGTTGCCGGAAGCCCGTCCGGGTATCCTCGCGGCGATTACCGTGACCGCGATTACCCTGGTGAGCTATACCGCCATGGCCGGTGTGGTCGGCGCCGGCGGTCTCGGCGACCTGGCGATCCGCTATGGTTACCAGCGTTTCCAGACCGATGTCATGGTGGTCACGGTGATCATGCTGATCGTCCTGGTGCAAGTGCTGCAGAGCATCGGCGACCGGCTGGTGGTGCACTTCTCGCGCAAATAGATATCGCATTTACAACTGAATCAGCCGGCCCCAGGCCGGCAAGCGCCTGAACCGGCGCCCCCCACATGGAGTCGTTCGATGAAAAAACTGATTGCTGCCTTTGCCGCCGTTGCCGCCTTCTCGGCCCACGCCGCGGAAACCCTGACCGTCGCCGCCACGCCAGTTCCCCACGCGGAAATCCTGGAGTTCGTCAAGCCGGTGCTGGCCAAGGAAGGCGTGGACCTGAAGGTCAAGGTCTTCACCGACTACGTGCAACCGAACGTGCAAGTGTCCGAGAAGCACCTGGACGCCAACTTCTTCCAGCACCAACCGTACCTGGATGAGTTCAACAAGGCCAAGGGCACCCACTTGGTCAGCGTTACTGGCGTACACGTGGAGCCGCTGGGCGCCTACTCCAGCAAGTACAAGAAACTCGCCGACCTGCCGGGCGGCGCCAATGTGGTGATCCCGAACGACGCCACCAACGGCGGTCGCGCCCTGTTGCTGCTGCAGAAAGCCGGCCTGATCAAGTTGAAGGATGCCACTAACATCCTGTCGACCCCGAAAGACATCGTCGAGAACACCAAGGACCTGAAGATCCGCGAGCTGGAAGCCGCCACCCTGCCGCGCGTGCTGACCCAGGTCGACCTGGCCCTGATCAACACCAACTACGCCCTGGAAGCCAAACTGGACCCGTCCAAGGATGCGCTGATCATCGAAGGTAGCGATTCGCCGTACGTGAACATCCTGGTGGCCCGTCCGGACAACAAGGATTCGGACGCCATGCAGAAGCTGGTCGCGGCACTGCACAGCCCTGAAGTGAAAGCCTTCATCATCGAGAAGTACAAGGGCGCGATCGTCCCGGCGTTCTAAAGTCGGCTCGATCTCCTTGAGAGCGGAACTTGTGTGGGAGCGGAGCTTGTGTGGGAGCGGAGCTTGCCCGCGAAGAGAGCGACGCGGTTTTTCAGGTACACCGCGTTATCGTTCTTCGCGGGCAAGCTCCGCTCCCACAGTACATCCACACATGCCTCCCGCAGGCCCCCTGGTAGCTCTCAGCACCCGCCCAGGCACTCCAGCAGGCAATCCAACGCCGGCTGCCGCTGGGCGCGACGCAACACCGCGATCAACTGCCGTTCAAACGTCAGCTCACCCAGCTCAATCACCCGCAACTGATCCGCCCGCTGCAACCACAGTCCCGCCCGGGGCACCAGCGACACCCCCAGCCCGCACTCGACCATCCGCGCAATCGCTTCCAGCTCATCCAGCTCCAGCGCATCGCGTACCTGTATCCGCTGCTCGCGCAGAAACTGACTGACCAGGCGTCCGCCAAACGATGCCCGGTCATAACGCACGAACGGCTGCTCGGCGAGCAATTGCAGCGGGTCATCGCCCGGCAAATGCAGCGGCGCGATCAGTACAAAGGCCTCGCTGGCCAGGGGAATCTCCAGCAGCTCCTTGGGCAACTCGAACGGCGGCTTGATCAACAGCGCCAGGTCCAGCTCACCGGCATCCACCTGGCTCAGCAAATTGAGCGAGACGCCCGGTACCAGCTTCAACTCGACCCGTGGCGCCGCCTGGCGAAAGCGCGGCAAGGCCTGGGGTAACAAGCCGGTCTGCACCGTGGCAATAGCGCCGATGCGCAACTCGCCCTGCCACTCGGCGGCCGTCGTCGACAGGGCCATCTGCCCGTAGAGGACGAGGATCTGCTCGGCCAGGGGCAACGCATGGCGACCCGCCGCATTCAGCACGGCGGCCCGCCCACTGCGGTCGAACAGGCGCAGACCGAGGTTCTGCTCCAGCACGCGCATTTGCGCACTGACCGCCGACTGGGTCAGTCCCACCTGCTGGCCAGCGGCGACAAAGGTGCCTTCGCGGGCGACGCGGATAAAGGTCTTGAGTTCACGGAGCATCGGGCTCACCTAGCAAAAATAGTCGGGCTCGGGAGCAAGAATATGCGCTTTTCAGCAAAATAATCATCGCTACACTGAAAGCTTCATCCCCTCAGCCTGGTATCCGACATGGCGCTTTCACCGTTTCATCTGGCAATCCCGGTCCATGACCTCGCCGCGGCCCGACATTTCTATGGCGATGTCTTTGCCTGCCCGGAAGGACGCAGCAGCGATCACTGGGTGGACTTCGACTTCTTCGGCCACCAGTTGGTGATTCACTATCAGGCCAAGAGCGCAGCTCAGGAACAGGCGCTGAGCAACCCGGTGGACGGCCACGACGTGCCGGTGCCGCATTTCGGCGTGGTGCTGGAATGGGAAACCTGGGAAGCGCTGGCCGAACGCCTGAAAGAGAAGGGCACGCGGTTCGTGATCGAGCCCTATGTGCGCTTCAAGGGCCAGGTGGGCGAACAGGCCACCATGTTCCTGTTCGACCCGTGCGGCAATGCCCTGGAGTTCAAAGCGTTCAAGGATATCGGGCAGATGTTCGCCAAGTAAACCTCACGATCGGCGCTATACCCCGATATGTTGGCGCGGCACGGCCCCCTGTGGGAGCCGGCTTGCCGGCGATGAGGCCAGTGAGTCTTGCATCGCCTGCTAGGACGCCATCGCCGGCAAGCCGGCTCCCACAGGGTTCGGCGATGCTGGCGAGGCCGGGGTTATTTGCGCGTGAGCAACTCCGGCAACTGCGCCACCAGCTTCTGGTTGTTCAACGGCGCGCGGATAAAACCGCGCTGAGTGCCATCCGGCCCGACCAGCGCCAGGTTGCCACTATGGTCGACGGTGTAGTTGGGCTTGCTGGTATCCGCCGGAATAAACGGAATGCTCAGCGCATTGGCAACCTTCTGCAGATCATCGATCGAGCTCGCCGTCAGCCCGCGGAAATCCGGATCGAAATACCCCAGGTACTGCTTGAGCTGCTGCGGCGTATCGCGGTTCGGGTCGACACTCACCAGGATCACCTGCAACTGGCCAACCACGTCCTTGGGCAACTCGCTCTTGATCTGACGCAGCTGGGCGAGGGTGGTCGGGCAGATGTCCGGGCAGAAGGTGTAGCCGAAGAACAGCAGGCTCCACTTGCCCTTGAGCTCGTCAACCTGCACCGGCTGGCCGTTCTGGTCAGTCATCTTCACCCCGGGCAGCGAACGGCTCTGGGGCAGCAGGATAATCCCCGCATCGATCATCGCCGTGGGCTCGCCCTGGCGCTGGTTGTTCATCACTTTATTGACCGTCAGGCCCAGGACCAGGGCCACCACGGCGACAAGAATAAAAACGGTTTTCTGAACTCGAGTCATAGATTCAACAATAGGTAGTGATCGACAAGCAGCGCGATAAACAGCAGGAACAAGTAGTAGATAGAGTACTTGAAGGTGTTGATCGCCGCATGCGGCTGGCTGCCACGGTACAACACCCACGCCCAGTGCAGGAAGCGCGCGCCCAAGGCCGTGGCGCAGACCAGGTAGAGCAGGCCGCTCATATGGATCACGAACGGCAGCAGGCTGACCGCCAGCAGGGCAAAGGTGTAAAGCAGGATATGCACCTTGGTGTACTGCTCGCCATGGGTCACCGGCAGCATCGGGATATCCGCCTTGGCGTACTCTTCCTTGCGATGGATGGCCAGGGCCCAGAAGTGCGGCGGGGTCCAGGCGAAGATGATCAGCACCAGCAACAGCGGTTCGGCGCTGACATGGCCGGTGGCCGCGACCCAGCCGAGCAACGGCGGCGCCGCCCCGGCCAGACCGCCGATCACGATATTCTGCGGCGTGGCACGCTTGAGAAAACCGGTGTAGATCACCGCGTAACCGAGCAGCGAAGCCAGGGTCAGCCAGGCCGTCAGCGGGTTGGTGAAGCTCAGCAACAAGGCCTGTCCGAGCACCGCGAGGAGCAGCGCAAAGCTCAGCGCCGCCGTCGGCGAGACCCGGCCCTGGGCCAACGGCCGCTTGTGGGTGCGGGCCATCAGCGCATCGATGCGCCGATCCACCACATGGTTGACCACCGCCGCGCCGCCGGCACACAGGCCGATGCCGAGGTTGCCGAACACCAGCACGGTCCAGGGCACCCCGGCGCGGGTCGCGAGAAACATGCCCACCAGCGAGGTGATCAGCATCAGCACCACCACCTTGGGTTTGGTCAGCTCCAGGTAGTCGCGCCACAGGGCCTGGCCCTGGCGCTCACCGATTACAGTCGCCACGGCATTTCTCCCTTGATCGTGATGGGTGCATGGACCGCTTTGATCGGGCTCAGGCGCCAGCGCGCTTGCGCCCGCACCCGGACCAGCGCGGTGCGCGCGTGGTAGTTGATCAGCACCAGCGTCAGCAACAACGCCGCGCCACCGGCATTGTGCGCCACGGCCACCGGCAGTGGCAGATGAAAGTAGACGTTGCTCAGGCCCAGGCCGATCTGCGCCGCCAGCGCCAGCAGCAGCAAACCGGCAAGCCGGGTCATGCCCACCGCCCGCAGTTGCCAGGCCAGGCCCAGCAACACCAGGGTCACCAGCAGGGCGCCGATGCGGTGGGTCAGGTGAATCGCCGTGCGCGCATCACTGTCGAGCTGGCCGCCCAGGTAGTTGGGGCCGATATGCTGGGTCAGGTGAAAACCGTTGGCGAAATCCGCGTTCGGCCACCATTGGCCATGGCAGGTTGGCAGGTCGATACAGGCCACCGCCGCATAATTGGAACTGACCCAGCCGCCGAGGGCGATCTGCAGGATCACCAGCAGCAGCCCGGCCGTGGCCCAGCGCTGTAAGCGCCGCGGCACCGCCAGCGCCGGCAGCACGCCGGACAGGCGCAAGGTCAGCAGGAACAGCAGGCTCAAGGTGGCAAAGCCGCCGAGCAGATGCGCCGTGACCACCTGGGGCCAGAGCTTGAGGGTCACCGTCCACATGCCGAAGGCCGCCTGGGCGAAGACCACCCCGAGCAGGAACAGCGGCAACTTCAACGGTTGCCCGTCACGCCGGCGCTCATGCCAGGAGCGCGCGGCCAGCAACACAATCAGCAACCCCAGGGTCCCGGCGAAGTAACGATGGACCATCTCGTTCCAGCCCTTGTGGGCCTCCACCGGGGTTTCGGGAAAATGCAGCTCGGCATGGGCCAGCTGGACTTCGCCCTGGGGCACGCTGATAAAGCCGTAGCAACCCGGCCAGTCGGGGCAGCCCAGGCCGGCGTGGGTCAGGCGGGTATAGGCCCCCAGCAGGACGACGATCAGCGCCAGCAGGGTGGCGAACAACGCGAGGCGAAATCCAGGTTTGGCCATGACGATGCCCTCATCCGATATTCGACAATTTCAGCAGTTGCACCAGGTCGTTTAGCAGATCCTTGCCCTTGACCCCGGCGTCGTAGCGCAGCACCAGGTTGCCGTGGGGATCGACGATCCACAGTTGCGCCGCGCCATTGCCCTGGGTCTCTCGAGTATAGGCCGCAAGATCGAGCGGGTAGCGCTGCAGCTGCGGGTATTCGCGCTTGAGCTTGGCGTCGTAGCCCGTCTCCAGGGGTTGCGCCGTCGCCAGGGCATGGCTGGCCCGGGAAGCATCGCGGCCAAGAGCGATCTGGATCTGCCGCGCCAGGTAGACCAGTTGCTGGCAGTCCGCGGCACACTCCCCTGGCGCCGTCACCAGCATCTGCCAACGCTGCTCGTCGGTCTGCACGCCCAAGTCGACGCGGCTTTCGCCGTTGCCGATCAACTCGCCGTGATAGCTGCGGCTCTCCGGTACCCAGAACTGCAACTTGTACATCCCGGTGGCGAGGATCATCGGGCCGATCACCACCAGCAGGATCAGGATCAGTTGCCAACGACCACGGGCGCGCTGTGGCCGGCCCGGGGTTTCAGCTGTGTTCAGAGGATTCATGGCCGCTCCCATGGTGCTTCTCCCTTGCGTTATGCCATCCGAGATAGAGATAAAGGCCGAACAGCGCCAGTGCCATGGCGAACCACTGCACGGCATAGGCCACATGTTTTTCCGGCCCCATGCCTTCGGAGACCACCGGCCAGCCGGCCTCGTAGGCCGCCGGCCCGGACTCCTGGCGCAGTTCGTAGTTGAAACCTGTACGACCCAGTTCGGCCCAGAGCTTGTCCGGCTCGATCACGGTCACCAGCCGTGGCCAGCTCGCATTGGCCGGGTCGGCGCCCAACTGGAAAGTCGCGCCGGGCGAGACATACACCCAGGCGCCGATCTCCAGCCGTTGCGTGGGGGTGCTGAACAGCGGCGGCGTGCGCCGATCCGGCCAGGGCAACCAGCCCCGGTTGACCAGCAACCACAGGCCGCTGGCCTCGTCGTGGAACGGCTGCAACAGCTCGACGCCGACCCGGTCGTCACGCATGCGGTTATCCAGCAGGTAGCTGTGCTCAGTGTCGAACTGACCGCTCAGCCGCACCCGCCGGAACGCCGGATCGGGTAGGGCTTTCAGCTGGTCGCCGGCCACTGGCTCGGCAGTACGGCGCTGGGCATGGTTTTCCAGCAGCACGCGCTTCTGCTCGCTGCGACTCAGCTGCCAGAAACCCAGGCAGACCAGCAACGGCAGCAGCACGAGCACCACCAGCGTCGGCGCGATGCCGGGCTGGAAGCGCCTCATGGCCGCACCCCGGCGACCGCTATTCGACTCGCTATACTCAATTGCATACGCATCTCCCCCGGAGTCTCACCATGTTGAAAGCGGCGATTGTCCTGATGCTGTTGGCCACGCTGGCCAGCCTGTTCAGCGGCCTGTTCTTCCTGGTGAAGGACGACGCGCACTCCAAGCGCCTGGTCCATGCCCTGACCGTCCGGGTCGGGCTTGCCGTGATCACCCTGGCCTTGATCAGTTGGGGCTTTTTCAGCGGCCAACTGGTGTCCTCGGCGCCCTGGTAAGCCCCAGGGCCCGGCAAGGCTCAGAGCACGTAGACGAACACGAACAGGCCGATCCAGACCACGTCGACAAAGTGCCAATACCAACTGGCCGCTTCAAAACCGAATTGATGCTCGGCATTGAAGTGCCCGCGCATGACCCGCATCAGCATCACGAACAGGATCAGGGTGCCGATGGTCACGTGGGCACCGTGGAAACCGGTGAGCATGAAGAAGGTCGCGCCGTAGATGCCCGAGCCCAGGGTCAGCCCCAGCTCGTGGTAGGCATGAATGTACTCCTTGGCCTGGAAGGTCAGGAACCCGATCCCCAACAGCACGGTGAACGCCAGCCAGAGCTTGAGGGCGCCGCGATGGCCGTTCTTCAGGGCATGGTGGGCGATGGTCACGGTGACGCTCGAACTGACCAGCAGCACGGTATTGAGCAGCGGCAGTCCCCAGGGACTGATGGTTTCCCTGGGGCCGGGGAAGAGTTTCGGATCGGGGTTCTGGAGCAATGGCCAGGCGTTCTGGAAGTTCGGCCAGAGCAGGTGGGCGATCCCTTTCGCGCCGCCGTCACCGGCCAGCCACGGCACCGCCAGATTGCGCACGTAGAACAGCGCGCCGAAGAAGGCGATGAAGAACATCACCTCGGAAAAGATGAACCAGCTCATGCCCCAGCGGAACGAGCGATCCATCTGCGCGCTGTAGAGCCCGGCGCGACTTTCCTTGATCACCGTGCCGAACCAGCCGAAGAGCATGTAGGCCAGCAACAGCCCGCCGACGAAGAAGATCAGCGGGCCGTGGGAATCCGGGCGCGCCGCCTTCAGGTCGTTGAACCAGGTACCCAGGCCGAACATCGTGGTCAGCATGCCCAACGTGGCAATGATCGGCCACTTGCTCTGGGCCGGTACGTAATAGTGCTCATGAATCGCCATTTATTGTTCTCCTTATCGGGCACGCCAAATGTCCTAGCCGCCCGTACCCGCCACGGGCGGGTTGCGGGCGGTGATGTCGAACAGCGTGTAAGCCAGCGTCAGGTGCTTCACATCCCTGGGCATGTCGCGGTCAACGATGAAACGTACCGGCATCTCGATGCGCTGCCCGGGTTGCAGGGTCTGTTGGGTGAAGCAGAAGCATTCGGTCTTGTGGAAATACACCGCGACATTCGCCGGGGCGATGCTCGGGATGGCCTGGGCCTTCATCACATGATCGGTGGGGTTGTAGGCCACGAAGAGCATCTCGTTGACCGCACCGGGGTGCACGCTCAGCTGGTCGGCCTTGGGATAGAACTCCCAGACCATGTCGACGGCATTGGTCGAGAGGAATTGCACGCCGATCTTGCGCGACAGGTCGACCACCTGTTCGCCTTCATACTGCCCGGCGGTCTTGCCGTTGATGCCGAAGGTCTTGCACATCACGTCGTACAGCGGCACCAGGGCAAAACCGAAGGCGAACATCGCTACCACCACCAGCAACAGGCGCGTGACCAGGCGTTTGAGCGAGATCGAGTCGGCCATGGCTTACTTCACTTCCGGCGGCGTGGTGAAGGTGTGATAGGGCGCCGGTGACGGAATGCTCCACTCCAGGCCCTCCGCGCCATCCCAAGGCTTGGCCGGGGCCGGCGGGCCGCTGCGAATGCACTTGATGACGATGAACAGGAACAACAGTTGCGTGACCCCGAACATGAAGCCGCCGATCGACGAGACCATGTTGAAGTTGGCGAACTGCAGGTTGTAGTCCGGTACCCGCCGCGGCATTCCCGCCAGGCCGACGAAGTGCATCGGGAAGAAGGTCAGGTTCATGCCGACGAACGACAGCCAGAAGTGCAGCTTGCCGAGGGTTTCGTCGTACATGTGCCCGGTCCACTTCGGCAACCAGTAGTAGGTGGAGGCGAAGATCCCGAAGATCGCGCCCGGCACCAACACGTAGTGGAAATGCGCCACCACGAAATAGGTGCCGTGGTACTGGAAGTCCGCCGGCGCCATCGCCAGCATCAGCCCGGAGAAGCCGCCGATGCTGAACAGGATAACGAAGGCCACCGCGAACAACATCGGCGTCTCGAAGGTCAACGAGCCTTGCCACATGGTGCTGACCCAGTTGAACACCTTCACCCCGGTCGGCACCGCGATCAGCATGGTCGCGTACATGTAGAACAACTCGCCGACCAGGGGAATGCCGACCACGAACATGTGGTGGCCCCAGACGATGAACGAAAGGAAGGCGATACTCGCCGTGGCGTAGACCATCGAGGTGTAGCCGAACAGCGGCTTGCGCGAAAACGCCGGGATGATCGCACTGACCGCGCCGAACGCCGGCAGGATCATGATGTACACCTCGGGATGGCCGAAGAACCAGAATACGTGCTGGAACAGCACCGGATCACCACCGCCGGCGGCGTTGAAGAAGCTGGTGCCGAAATGGATGTCCATCAGCATCATGGTCACGCAGCCCGCCAGCACCGGCATCACGGCAATCAGCAGGAACGCGGTGATCAGCCAGGTCCAGACGAACAGCGGCATCTTCATCAGGGTCATGCCCGGCGCACGCAGGTTGAGAATGGTCGAGATCACGTTGATCGCGCCCATGATCGAACTGATGCCCATCATGTGGATGGCGAAGATGAAGAAGGTCACGCTCTCCGGACCATAGGTGGTCGACAGCGGTGCATAGAAGGTCCAGCCGAAGTTCGGCCCGCCGCCGGGCATGAACAGGGTCGAGACCATCAGCGCGAAGGCCGCCGGCAACAGCCAGAAGCTGAAGTTGTTCATCCGCGGCAAGGCCATGTCCGGCGCGCCGATCATCAGCGGGATCATCCAGTTGGCCAGGCCGACGAAGGCCGGCATCACCGCGCCGAAGACCATCACCAGGCCGTGCATGGTGGTCATCTGGTTGAAGAACGCCGGTTCGACGATGTGCAGTCCCGGCTGGAACAGTTCGGCGCGGATCACCATGGCGAAGGAGCCGCCGAGCAGGAACATGGCGAAGCTGAACCACAGGTACAGCGTGCCGATATCCTTGTGGTTGGTGGTCAGCACCCAGCGCATCAGCCCCTTGGCCGGACCGTGGACGGCGTGCTCATCGTGGCCGACATGGCCATGGTCGTCGATCAGTGCACTCATGTCCTCTCTCCTGCTGACGGGGGGAACGGCTTGGTCGAGGGCACTGGCCTCCGACCGGTTCGGCGAACCTGCAACAGCGCTGTTTGTTTCGGAGCTGTTCATTTGCCCTCCGTCTGCTTCAGTGCCAGGACTTCCTTGGGGGTGACCATGTCGCCCTTGTTGTTGCCCCAGGCATTGCGCTCATAGGTGATGACGGCGGCGATATCAACTTCCGACAACTGTTTGCCGAAGGCCGCCATGGCGGTGCCCGGCTTGCCGAAGAACACCCGGTGCAGGTGATCCTCTTTCGGACCGGTGGCGATCTTCGAGCCCTTGAGCGCCGGGAACATCGGCGGCAAGCCCTGGCCCTCGGCCTGGTGACAGGCCACGCAGGTGGTGTGGTAGATCTTGTCGCCGCGCTCCTTGAGTTCGTCGAGGGTCCACTCCTTGCTGGTCAGTTCCTTGAGCTTGGCGGACTCGGCCTTGCGCTCGGCCAGCCAGCTGTCGTAGTCGGCCTTGGTGCGGACATCGACCACCACTGGCATGAAGCCGTGGTCCTTGCCACAGAGTTCTGAGCATTGCCCACGGTAGATGCCGGGCTTGTCGACGCGGGTCCAGGCCTCGTTGAAAAACCCCGGGATCGCATCGCGCTTGACCGCAAAGGCCGGCACCCACCAGGAATGGATCACGTCGGCGGAGGTCACCAGGAAACGCACCTTGGCCCCCACCGGCAACACCAGCGGCTGATCGACTTCCAGCAGGTAGTTTTCGCCCTTGGGCGCCTGGTTATGCATCTGTTCGGCGGGGGTGGACAGGTTGCTGAAGAACTCGACATCCTGGCCCAGGTATTTGTAATGCCATTTCCACTGATAGCCGGTGATCTGGATATCGACGTCCGACTCGCTGGTGTCGTACATCTTGATCAGCGTGGCGGTCGCGGGAACCGCCATCACCACCAGGATCAGCAGAGGCACGATGGTCCAGAGGATTTCCACGGTGGTGCTTTCATGGAACTTGGCCGCTACCTGGCCGGTGGAGCGTCGGTGCATGATCATCGACCAGAACATTGCACCGAACACGACGATGCCGATCACCACACAGATCCAGAAAATGGTCATGTGCAGATCAAAGATCTCGTGACTGACTTCCGTCGCTCCAGGCGTCATATTCACGGTCCAGGCAGCCTGCGCCTGACTGAATATCGACCACAACAGGAGGCCCATCCAGACTCGTGGATGTCGCATCATTGCGGGTTCCCCTTATCGTTCTTGTTATCCCGCCGGCTTTCACCTGCGGCCAAGGGAATGGTCGTACTGCGTAAGCGGACCATTCGGCCTGGCCTGCAACCGCAGCCGGGCGTCATCAGCTAACTCCATACAAAACCGAGTATAGACAGCGACCGGGACCGCGCCATGCGATCTGGGAAATGAACTGAAAGGCGACTGGGTATCGGGCTGGAGGCCCTGGATTACCTGAGGTAGGGCAGAAATGATGGCAAGCCGATATAACTCATGCATATAAGCATGAAATAATTATTACAAATGCGTCTGAGCATCTTTTATAACCCAGCTACTTTGTATTCTCCCTATTTTCCCTTTGTCGCACCCCCCTGGAGTTTTCATGAACACCGCCGCATTGCGCGAGCAGATTCAACGTGCCCATCAACACGAGACCGGTACCGGCCAGTTGACTCGTCAACTTGAAGTTCAATTGCCGCACCTTCACCCCGCTATTCAACTGCCGGATGTGGACGCCAAAGGCGTGCTGACGCGCTTTGTCAAAGCTTACATCGACCTGGTTCCCGACCTGCTGGATGCCGCCAATGAGGTGGCGCGCGAAGCCGGTATCGAATCGCAGATCAAACCGGTGCTGACAATCGCCGAGCAGTTTTTCCTGCAACCGCCGGCGATCCTGGAAGGCCATGTCGGGCTCGACGGCCTGCTGGATGAAGCCTATCTGGCGCACCGCCTGGTGGAGGAGGTCAACGACCTGTATATCAAGCATTTCGGCCAGCCGTTGATTCCCTCGGACATTACCGTGGCCAACCTGATCGCCCACCAGTTGATCGGCGAGACATTCGCCAACCAGCTGGATGAAGCGGTGCATCACGCGGTCGATGAAATGCTCAATGAAGAGAGCTTTGCCCTGGAGTCGGTGGAAGCCTATCGCGAGCGCCTGTACAACCCGGACACCGAGGCGGCGTGGAAACGCTGGCCGTGCCTGTCGCGCCAACTGGGCGTGGAACTGGAGCTCGACAAGCCCAGCGCTTAGTGCGGCCAGGCCTTCGCGGCCGAACGCGGTCCCCTGTAGGAGTCGGCTTGCCGGCGATGGCGTCCGCATCGGCGCCGCAAGGCCCAAGGGCTTTATCGTCCTTAGGGCCGCTATCGCCGGCAAGCCGGGCTCCTACAGGTTTTGTGGTGTTTTCAAGATTCTCATCAGACCGCGGCGGAACCGATACCGGTGGTGGTCCGCAGCCGCCCCTCCAGACGCCGTTTCAAGCCATGGGACTCGATCACCAATCGCGAACCCTTGGCCCGGTTGGCCCGATCCCATTCCTCCAACAGCTCCAGGCACGAGTGGTCGATATAGTTCAGGTTGCCCAGCGGTACATGCACCACCGTGCCCGGCGGAACCGTCGACAGCACCCGCGTCAGCGCCGGCACCTTGAGAAACGTCGCCGCCCCCAGCAGGCGCAGCTCCATCTCACCCTCGGCGGGCAAATCCACCAGGCTGATTTTCAGGCGCGAGGCCTTCCAGGCCAACTTCGCCAGGGTCAGGCCGAAACCGATCAATACTCCCGTCAACAAGTCGCTGCAGACAATCGCCAAGGCCGTGGCCGCATAGGTCAGCATCGGCATGCGCCCGTAACGCCCCAGGCCGCGAAAGGCCTTGAGGTCCACCAGCTTGATGCCCGTATACACCAGCACACCCGCCAGGCTCGCCACCGGAATGCTTTGCAGCACGCTGGACAGCAGCAGCACGAAAGCCAGCAGCCACAGACCATGGAACATCGCCGACAGCCGGGTCCGGGCACCGGCCTGGACATTCGCCGAACTGCGCACGATCACCCCGGTCATGGGCAACGCCCCGAGCAAGCCGCAGAGCATATTGCCCACCCCCTGCGCCGACAGTTCGCGGTCGAAGTCCGAACGCTGACCGTCGTGCATGCGGTCCACCGCGGCCGCCGAGAGCAGGGTTTCGGCGCTGGCGATAAAGGCCACGGCAAAGGCCGCGATCAGCAGGTTGGGGTTGGCCAGGTTGAGCAGGTCGGCGGGCCGCAGCCAGTCAATGGCCTCGGCCAGGTTGGCCGGGACTTCCACGCGCTTGACCGACAACGCCAGCAGCAGGCTCGCCAGGGTCGCCAGGCCCACGCCGAGCAACGCACCCGGCACAAAGCGCAAGGCCTGAGGTTTGCGCCTGTCCCAAACCCACATCACCAGGATCGTCGCCAGGCCCAACGCACCGGCCTGCCAGCCGCTGCCTTCGCCGGAAAACGCCTGACCCAGCGCGGCGGGAAAGCCCAGCAGGTTGTCCAGACCCGAGGGCCGGGGCGAGCCGTCGAGCATCACATGCATCTGGGACAGAACGATCAACACGCCAATACCCGCGAGCATGCCATAGACCACTGCCGGCGCGGTCACCCGGAACCAGCAGCCCAGACGCAGGCGACCGGCCAGCAATTGCAGCAGGCCGGCCAGTAACAGGATCGGCCCGAGCATGGCCATGCCGTGCTCGCGCACCAGTTCGAACACCAGCACCGCCAGGCCCGCCGCCGGACCACTGACCTGCAACGGCGAACCGGCCAGCCAGCCCACCACCAGCCCACCGATGATGCCGGTGATCAGCCCCTTGGCCGGTGGCATGCCGGAGGCGATGGCGATCCCCATGCACAGCGGCAGGGCAACCAGGAATACCACCACGGAAGCCAACAGCTCCCGTGGCAAAAGCGCTTTCAGTTGTGCAGCACGCATGATCAGTCTCCTGAGGATATCTTCAGGCATGGCAAAGCCCGACCGCTCTGACGCCGGTCGTGGCTGAACCCAATGGAGGGAGGAAGCTTCAGACGCTAGAAGCGGGCTTTGGGCGTTGCACTCGGGATCGGATGAGTACCATCGAGAGGCAGGAAACAGGCCCGATCGGCGTCATACGCTTTGATTTCGCTGGTTTCGATGTTGTAGACCCAGCCATGGATAAACAGGTGACCGTTGGCCATGCGCGAGGCCACCGAGGGATGTGTGCGCAAGTGCTGCAACTGGGCGATGACGTTTTCTTCGGTCAGCACCTTCATGCTTTCGCCTTCGTTGGCGCAGTCGCAGTTCTCATGGACCATGGTCTTCGCCACTTCCGCATGGCGCAGCCAGGCTTTGACCGTGGGCATCTTTTCCAGGCTGTCGGGGTTGAGCACCGCGCGCATGGCGCCGCAGTCCGAATGCCCGCAGACGATAATGTGCTGCACGCCCAGGGCCAGCACCGCGTACTCGATGGCGGTCGAGACACCGCCGTTCATTTGCCCGTAGGGCGGCACCACATTGCCGACATTGCGGGTCACGAACAGGTCGCCTGGGGCGCTTTGGGTAATCAACTCGGGAACGATGCGCGAGTCGGCGCAGGCGATGAACATCGCCCGCGGGCTCTGCGCCGTGGCGAGTTTCTTGAACAGCTCTTCCTGTTGCGGAAAGACTTCATGGTGAAAATGCAGGAAGCCATCGACGATATGTTTCAGCGCCGCATCGGCACTTTCGGCTCCGGAAACCCCTGATGCCGACGCAGCTGACGGCTGTTTATCCTTGTCACTCATGATTCATCCTCTTTTCTGACGGATTTAAGGGGATTTTCCTGATTTGGCTCGCTCGCGGCCAGCACTCATCGGATCAACGCGCCCGATTCCTTGAACGCCACCCGTACGAAACAGGCAACTTCACCCTAACCGCGAAAACTTAACTCAAGCTGAATCAGAGGCTCTAGAACGGACGTTCCAGAAGCTTCTTACGCTTGTTACCCAAGAGTATAGGCACAGGCTAAACACCACCAAGCAACCTTGGTCCGGGTCATGGTTCAGAGTAACGACATCTGCCCTCCGGGGGGACAGAACGCCGTGCAATCGAGGTTGAAGCCTTCCCGGTGGTTGAGACCCAAGCGCTTGATGGCCTTGGCAAAGCGTTGTGCCAGCAGGTCGGCAAACGGCCCTTCGCCGCGCATCCGCGCACCAAACCGGCTGTCGTAGAGCTCACCGCCGCGAGTCTGGCGGATCAGGCTCAGCACATGGGCCGCCCGCTGCGGGTAATGGGCGGCCAGCCACTCCTCGAACAGCGGCGCCACCTCCAGCGGCAGGCGCAGCATCATGTAGGCGGCACTCTGGGCTCCAGCATCGCGGGCCTCGGTGAGCAGGCTTTCCAGCTCACTGTCGTTGATCATCGGAATCATCGGCGAACACAGCACGCCCACCGGGATGCCCGCTTCACGCATGACCCGGATCGCCCGCAAGCGCGCCTTGGGCGCCGCCGCACGGGGTTCGAGGATGCGCTTGAGCTCATCGTCGAGGCTGGTCAGGCTGATCATCACCGCCACCAGTCGCTGCCGGGCCAGTTCCGTCAGCAGGTCCAGATCGCGCAGGATCAACGAGCCCTTGGTGACGATGGTCACCGGATGCCGATAACGCAGCAACACCTCGAGAATCCGCCGGGTGAGCTGGTGCTCGCGTTCGATCGGCTGGTAGGGATCGGTGTTGGAGCCCAGGTTGATCGGGGCCACCCGATAGCCCGGCTTGGACAGTTGTTGCTCCAGCAGCGCGGCCGCGTTGGTCTTGGCGATCAGTTTGGTTTCGAAATCCAGGCCAGGGGACAGATCCCAATAGGCATGGCTGGGGCGTGCGTAGCAGTAGATGCAACCGTGCTCGCAACCGCGATAGGGATTGATGGAGCGGTCGAAGGGCAGGTCCGGCGAGGTGTTGCGGGTGATGATGGATTTCGCCGTCTCGATGCGCACCTCGGTGCCCTGGGTCAGCGGAACCTCCTGGTACCAGCCGTCGTCCTCGGCCACCGAACGATTGGGCGAGAAGCGGTTGTGCGGGTTGGTCGCGGTGCCACGGCCACGGAGTGGGAGCGGGGTAAACATTGGAGAAGGCTCCATTACTGTATTTATATACAGTAATGGAGCCGAGCCGATCTGCCTAGCACCGTCTGGCAGGAGCGCCCAAAAGGCCCGGCCGAACGCGGACCTTGTAGGAGCCTGCTTGCTGGCGATGGCGATCGTAAGGGCACCGCAAGACTCAAGGGCCTCATCGCCGGCAAGCCGGCTCCTACAGGGGGCGGTGGCGCTCTCGGGATCTTACGGCTTGGCCGGCATATCCTCCTTGCGCAATGCCGCCACATCACTGGCCTTCACCGCGCCGCCCTGGTTGCCCCAGCTGCCGCGAATGAAACCGACCACATCCGCCACTTCCTGGTCCGACAGCCGCCAGGCAAACGCCGGCATGCTGAAGGCCGAAGGTGCAGTGTGGGTCGCCGGCAAGGTGCCGCCCTTGAGCACGATATGGATCAACGAGGTGGCATCCGCCGATTGCACCACCGGATTGCCGGCCAACGCCGGGAACACCCGGGTATAACCGTGCCCGTCGGTACGGTGGCAAGCCGCGCAGTTGTCGATGTAGACCGATGCCCCCGGCCTGCTGTCATCACCTTTCCACAAGGCCTGTGCGACCTGTGGCTCATAGCCGTGGGGCGCATCTTGCGGGTCCACCGGCGGCAAGCTCTTGAGGTAATGGGCAATGGCGCTCAGGTCGTCATCGCTCATGTACTGCATGCTGTGCACCACCACGTCGCTCATGCCGCCGAATACTGCGCTGCGCTCACTGCGACCGGTCTTGAGGAACTGCACCAACTGCGCCTCGCTCCAATTGCCGAGGCCATCCTTGTGGTCGCCACGCAGGCTTTTCGCGATCCACCCTTCCAGCGGTGCGCTGCCCGCCAGGAAGGCGCTGCCGTCATTGGCGCTCAAGGCCTTTTCCTGCATGGTCAGGGCCCGTGGCGTATGGCAGGCGCCGCAATGGCCGAGGCCTTCGACCAGGTAAGCGCCGCGACTCAGCAGCGGATCCGCGCCGCTAGCGGCCTGATATTCGGCGACCTTGGGCGCGAACATCCAGCGCCAACCCGCCAACGGCCAGCGCATGCTCAGCGGCCAGGGGATATCGACCACCTTGTTGTCCTGGGCCACCGGCGCCACGCCCTTCATGAAATAGGCGTACAACGCCTGCATATCGCTGTCACTGACCCGGGCGTAGGACGGATAGGGCATCGCCGGGTACAGGGTACTGCCGCTCTTGGCGACACCATGCCGGACCGCCTGGTCGAAATCCTCGAAGCTGTAGGCACCGATGCCGCTTTGGTCCGGGGTGATATTGGTCGAGTAGATCGTGCCGATGGGCGTCTGCATCGGCAGCCCACCGGCGAACGGCTGGCCGCCCTTGGCCGTGTGACAGGCGACGCAATCCCCGGCCCGCGCCAGGTATTCGCCCTGCTTGATCAGGGCCGACGGATCGGCCTCGGCGGCGCTGACCGCGCCATTGCCCAACAGTGCCAGGGTGGCGATAACCAATGCTTTCATGTTCATCGCTCCTTAAGCCTGAACCAGCGGGCCGGGGTTCTTCAGGTACTGCTCGCGGATCGCCCGGGCCGACCAGTAGGTCAGCGCCGCCACCAGGCCGGTGGGGTTGTAGCCCAGACCCTGGGGAAAGGCCGAAGCGCCGGGGACGAAGACATTGTGTACATCCCAGGATTGCAGGTAGCGGTTCAGGGCGCTGGTCTTCGGGTCGCTGCCCATGATCGCGCCGCCGTTGAGGTGGGTGGTCTGGTAGGACGCGGTGTTGAAGTGCTCACCCACCTGCTTGCCCAACAGGGCAATCGACTTGGGGTTCATCGCCTCGGCGACCTTGCTCAGTTTCCCAACCATGAAGCGGTTCATCTTGATGTCGTTTTCCTGCCAGTCGAAGGTCATCCGCAGCAGCGGCAAGCCGTAGGCATCACGGTAAACCGGGTCGAGATCCAGGTAGTTGCCCCGGTAGGACTGGTGCGCACCGTGGGCGTCCATCGACACCTGATGGGTGTAGTAATCCGCCGTGGCACGTTTCCAGGCGCTGCCCCAGGCCGGTGTGCCCGGCGGGTTCGAGGTCCCGGCAATCGGCCGGCTGCCGGCCTGGTTGACCCACATTGGCGAGCCGCCGACAAACCCGTGGGGGCCGTGGTCGAAGTTGTCGGCGTTGAAATCATCGATCGCCACGCCGTTGCCGCCAGCGCCGATAAAATTGTTGGTGTACACATCCTTGTCGAAGAAGGCCTTGATGGTGGCCATGTTCTGGTAGGCGAAGTTCTTGCCCACCACGCCCTCGCCAGTGATCGGGTCGTAGGGCTTGCCGATACCGGACAGCAGCATCAGCCGCACGTTATGGAACTGGAAGGCGCCAAGAATCACCAGGTCGGCCTGTTGCTCCACCTCGCGGCCCTGGGCGTCGACGTAGGTCACCCCGGTGGCCTTGCGCTTGCTGCTGTCGAGATTGACCCGCAGCACGTGGGAATTGGGCCGCAGTTCGAAGTTCGCCACCTGCCGCAGCGCCGGCAGGATGTTCACGTTCGGCGAGGCCTTGGAATACATGTAGCAAACATAACCGCTGCAGAAACCGCAGAAATTGCACGGTCCCATCTGCGCGCCGTAAGGGTTGGTGTAGGGCCCTGAGGTATTCGCCGACGGCAGGTTGTAGGGCTTGTAGCCGACCTCGCTGGCAGCTTTCTGGAACAGCTGTGCGGAATAGGTGTTCTTCTGCGACTCCAGCGGAAAAGGATTGGAGCGATCCGGCGCGTAGGGATTGCCGCCTTTGCCTTGGCCGACCAACTGACCCTTGACGGTCCAGGCCTGGCCCGAGGTGCCGAAGACCTTTTCGGCGTAGTCGAAGAACGGCTCCAGCTCTTCGTAGCTGACGCCGAAGTCCTGGATGGTCATGTCCTTGGGAATGAAGTGTTTGCCGTAGCGCTCTTCGTAGTGACTACGGATGCGCAGCTCGATGGGGTCGACCCGGAAGTGCACACCCGACCAGTGCAGGCCGGCACCGCCCACGCCGTTACCTGGCAGGAACGCACCGAGCTGGCGGTTCGGCAGGGCAACGTCATTGACGCTATGGCGAATGGTGACAGTTTCCTTGGAGATATCCTGGAAGAGTTTTTTACGCACGCTGTAGGTGAGTTCGTCGATCACCTGTGGGTAGTTGCCATCGGGATAGGTGTCCTGCATCGGACCCCGTTCCAGGGCCACGACATTCAGCCCGGCTTCGGTCAGCTCCTTGGCCATGATTGCACCGGTCCAACCGAAACCGACGATCACCGCGTCGACCTTTTTCATTTGAATCGCCATGCTCACGCCCTCTCGCCGCGAATGGAAACAGCCGGGAAGGGGTATTGCTCGTTGCGTTCAACCCAATCCATAAAGTCGGCGCGGGCGCCGGGGAAGCCGATCAGGGTCCAACCGACCAGGCCTTTGTTGCCGCCATGGATCGGATCGCAAAAGAACCCTTCCTTGGTGTTTTGCAGCAGGAAACTGAAGAAAATCTTCGGAGGGACACTGTCGAACGCCGCGTCTCCGGCCTCCAGTTGCTTGAGCAAGGCGTCCTGGGTAGCGCTGTCTTGCTCGGCAAAAGTTGAACCGTGCAGCTTCTTGCACCAGGCCTCCGTGGCGGCGATACCCAGGCGATAGATCTCGCGGGGCACCAATTTGCTTTGCCAACCCATCTCCGCCGACGCGTCGGCGGCGAACGGACCCTGCATGAACCAGAGGGCGCCACTGGCGTAAGGCGTGTTCATTTGCCGGTCGATAAACTCTGGAACTCCGGCTTCCAGGGCCCCCGGCCCTTGGGCGTCGGCCGGAATCAAACGGGCCACCGCGGCATTGAGAAAAGCCCATTCCTCGGTGGTGAAGAAACTCGGCTCGTAATGACCGCTGTTGACCAGCGCCTGGTCGGCGGCCGGCGGCGTTGCTTGCGACGCGGCCTGCAGGACACTGCTGCCCAAGGCGCTGCTCGCCACGCTGACCAGCGGGATCAAGGTCAGGGTTTTGCGCAGGAACTCACGCCGCGGGTTATCTCGATCTTGATCAGACATGGCGGTACCTTACTCATCTTGCACGCACGGATTAATCGGCCACTTCAATTGAGCAACCTGTCTTTTTCGGGCAGCGGTCTCTAGCGAGACACCTCGAATAGAGAACACACCGGCAACCTTTAGTTACAAATGATAGCAGCCTAAGCATCAAGATGAATCGATTCAGCTAAAAATCTCGGCTTTTTGCTGCGCGTATTCCGTGGCTCTCACAAATCTTTGACACTCGACTCACAGGCTTTTGATCCGGAAAATTCAATGCTATAGGGCAATGTCGAGTTCTCTTTTTCCGGGCGCCGTCCACATGTCGATCGTTCGTTGGTTTTCCCTCCTTGGCCTGATCCTCATCAGCGGTTTGGTGTGGCTCGCCGTCCAGGCCGGCGACAATAGCAGCCAACGCCCGCCGCAATGGGCGACCCCAGTGGGCAACCAGTACAACCTCAACCAGATGACCCCGACGCTCTACCGCAGCACCTTGCCGGACAGCAATGCCGTACAGCTCCTGGCCAAGCTGAACATCACCACGGTGATCAACTTCCAACCGGAAGCCGACTCCAGCTGGCTGTCGGCCCCCGAGATCAAGCAAGTGCAACTGCCCTATCGGATCGGCCATGTCGACGACGCCGACGTGTTGACGATTTTGCGGGCGATCAAGGACGCCGAGGACCAGGGTTCGGTGTTGATCCACGACAAGCAGGGCACGGAGCGCACCGGCCTGATGGCGGCGATGTACCGGGTGGTGGTGCAGGGCTGGAGCAAGGAGGAAGCCCTGAGCGAGATGATGATGGGTGGATTTGGCGAAAGCGCGCACTTCAAGGACAGCATCCGCTACATGATGCAGGCGCCAGTCGACAAGTTGCGCGAGGCCCTGGCCAGCGGCGCATGCAGCACCAACCCCTACGCCACCTGCGCGGTGCGCAGCTGGCTCAAGTCCGCCAGTGTCGAGTGATGGCCAAAAATGAGCCGGGCGTGACCCGGCTCAGGCTATAACACGCGGCGGCTACTGGCCGTCGGGCTTCTTCAGCTTCGGATTGGGAAAGAACTGCACGGTCTGGACCTTGTTGTCCTGCGGCGCCTTGACCGCCGCGGTATTGACCCGCGTGCCCAACTCCTTGGGTACCGACAAGCCCTGTTCATTCAGGGTGTCGGCATAACCGCAGGCCACGCACTCACGGTGCGGAACCTCGTCTTCGCTCCACATCATCAGCTTGTCCTGCTCGCTGCACGCTGGGCAGACCGCCCCGGCGATAAAGCGCTTCTTGGTCTTGATCACAGGTGCCTCGCTCATGCCGCGACATCCTCGCTCAAGCCGCTGTGACGCAAGAGTGCGTCAATTGACGGCTCGCGGCCACGGAAGTCGACGAACAACAGCATCGGTTCCTGGGAACCACCACGTGCCAGGATCGCTTCACGGAAAGCCCGCCCGGTCTGCTCATTCAACACACCTTCTTCCTCGAACCGGGAAAAGGCATCGGCCGACAGCACTTCGGCCCATTTGTAGCTGTAGTAGCCCGCCGCGTAACCGCCGGCGAAAATATGCGCAAAGCTGTTGGGGAAACGGTTGTAGGCCGGCGGACGCATCACCGAGACCTCGTCGCGCACACCTTCGAGGACCTGCGCCGCGCTACGGCCATCGCCATGGGTGGCATGCAGTTCGAAGTCGAACAACGAGAATTCCAACTGGCGCACCATCATCAGCCCGGACTGGAAATTCTTCGCCGCGAGCATTTTTTCCAGCAGGTCCTGGGGCAGTGGCTCGCCGCTTTCGTAGTGACCGGAGATCAGCGCCAGGCCTTCAGGCTCCCAGCACCAGTTCTCCATGAACTGGCTCGGTAGCTCCACGGCATCCCAGGCCACGCCGTTGATGCCGGACACGCCGGCATGCTCGATGCGGGTCAGCAGGTGATGCAAGCCATGGCCGAATTCGTGGAACAGGGTGGTGACTTCGTCATGGGTCAGCAAGGCCGGCTTGCCGCTGTCGGCCGGGGCGAAGTTGCACACCAGGTTGGCCACCGGGCTTTGCAGGACGCCATCGACGGTACGCCGACGGTCGCGGGCACCGTCCATCCAGGCACCGCCACGCTTGTTGGCGCGGGCATAGAGGTCAAAGAAGAAGCGCCCGACGTGCTGGCCGTTCTCCTTGATTTCGAACAGCCGGACATCCGGGTGCCAGGTGTCGAAACCGCTCTGTTCGGCAATCTCGATGCCGTACAGGCGCTGGACAATGGCGAACAGCCCGCCGAGCACCTTGTCGATCGGGAAGTAGGCGCGCAGGGCTTCCTGGGAAACGCTGTAGCGTTGTTCACGCAGCTTCTCACCGTAGTAACCGCTGTCCCAGCTTTGCAGCTCGGCGCAGCCTTGCTCGGCGGCGTAGGCCTTGAGTTGCTGCAGGTCCTGGGCGGCAAACGGCTTGCTGCGCTTGGCCAGGTCGCGCAGGAAGGTCAGCACCTGGTCGCTGGAATCGGCCATCTTGGTCGCCAGGCTCAATTCGGCGAAGCTGGCAAAGCCCAGCAATTGAGCAAGCTCCTGGCGCAGGTCGAGGATCTCTTCCATCACCGGGCCGTTGTCGTACTGGCCGGCGTTCGGCCCCTGGTCCGAGGCACGGGTGCAGTAGGCGGCGTACACCTCTTCGCGCAGGGCACGGTCCTGGGCGTAGGTCATCACCGCGTAGTAGCTCGGGAATTCCAGGCTGATCAACCAGCCGTCCAGGCCCTTGGCCTTGGCCGCGGCGGCCATTTGCGCCTTGGAGGAATCGCTCAGGCCGGCCAGGCCAGCCTCGTCGGTGACATGCCGGGTCCAGGCCTGGGTCGCGTCAAGCAACTGGTTGGAGAAGCGGCTGCCCAGTTCGGAAAGCTTGCTCTGCACCTCGGCGTAGCGCTGCTGCTGCTCGGGCGGCAGGTCGATACCCGACAGGCGGAAGTCGCGCAGGGAGTGTTCGAGGATGGTTTTCTGGCCTACATCGAAGCTGGCGGCCTGCGGGCTGTTCGCCAGGGCTTCGAAAGCCTGGAACAGTTCGCGGTTCTGGCCCAGCTCCGTGGAGTAGGCGCTCAAGGCCGGCAGACAGGCCTCGTAGGCTTCGCGCAATTCGGCGCTGTTGCACACCGCATTGAGGTGGCTGACCGGACTCCAGGCGGCGCCCAGGCGATCGTTGAGTTCATCCATCGCCAGGACCAGCCCGGCCCAGGTAGGCTGTTGGCCCTGGGTTGCCAGAATGTCAGCGATGGCCGCGCGGTTGTCCGCCAGGATCTGTTCGATGGCCGGCAGCACGTGTTCGGCGCGGATCGCCGAGAACGGCGGCAGGTCGTAGGACTGCAGAAGAGGGTTATTCACGCTCACGGTTGGCACCTTGGCTGGAAGAAACATACGCCCATCTTAATTACAATCGACGCCGACCGCAGCTATCAACCAAAGAGAGAGCGCCTATCGTGACCCTTCGCACCTATCAGAACCTCACGCCGGCACTCGGTGAACGGACCTTTGTCGACCGTTCGGCGGTAGTGATCGGCGACGTCGAAATCGGCGCCGACAGCTCCATCTGGCCGTTGACCGTGATCCGTGGCGACATGCACCGAATCCGCATCGGCCAACGCACCAGCGTGCAGGACGGCTGCGTGTTGCATATCACCCACGCCGGGCCGTTCAACCCTGAAGGTTTCCCGCTGCTGATCGGCGACGACGTGACCATCGCCCACAAGGTCATGCTGCATGGCTGCACGCTGGGCAGCCGGATTCTGATCGGCATGGGCAGTATCGTCATGGACGGCGCGGTGATCGAGGACGAGGTAATCGTCGGCGCCGGCAGCCTGGTGCCGCCGGGCAAGACCCTGGCAAGCGGTTTTCTCTATATCGGCAGCCCGGTCAAGCAGGCGCGGGCGTTGACAGACAAGGAACGGGCGTTTTTCACCTACAGCGCGGCGAACTACGTGAAGCTCAAGGACCTGCACATGGCCGAAGGTTATCATCAGGCCGTTTGATTGTTTTTTGTACAACCAGGACACGCCATGCATTACCAGACGATTCTCTTCGACCTCGACGGCACCTTGACCGATCCACGCGAGGGCATCACCCGTTCAATCCAGTACGCGCTGGGTAAGCTGGGGATCGACGAGCCGGACCTCGGCAAGCTCGAACACTTTATCGGCCCGCCGTTGTTGCAGGCGTTCATGCAGTTCTACGGTTTTGACGAGGCCAAGGCCTGGGAGGCGGTAAACTTCTACCGGGAGCGCTTCAAGGTCACCGGGCTGTATGAGAACCGGGTGTTCGAAGGGGTCACGCCGCTGCTGGAGCTGTTGGGCGGACAGGGCCGCACCCTGTATATCGCCACGTCCAAGCCCTGGGTGTTTGCCCGGGAGATCGCCCGGCATTTCGATTTTGCCCGGCACTTCAAGGTGATCTACGGCAGCGAGCTGGATGGCACGCGGACCGACAAGGTCGAGCTGATTGCCCACCTGATCGCCGAAGAAGGGCTGGTGCCGAGCGAGACGCTGATGATCGGCGACCGCAAGCACGACCTGATCGGCGCGCAACCCAATGGTTTGGATGCGGCGGCAGTGGGGTATGGGTTTGGCAGTTTCGAGGAGTTGAGCGCGCAGCAGCCGGCTTATCATTTCCAGACCTTGGCTGAGCTGCATCGGGCGTTTGTGTAAGTCGTGAAACCGTGTCGCCTGCATCGCGAGCAAGCTTGCTCCTACAGGATATCGGTCGTCCGCAATTTATTGATACGACACAGACACTGCAGGAGCAAGCTTGCTCGCGATGGCGTCCTTCAGCCAGGCATCAATTGGCGCAACACCGCCTTGCGTTCGTCAACTGGCAGCCCCCCAAGCTTTTCCACCGCACTGAAAAACGCCGGCCAGTCGCCATTGACCTGCTTGAACAACGCCGCAAACGCCGGCACCCATTGGTCATACAATCCAAAGGGCAGCAGCTTGGCGTTATTCAGCGGCGCATTGATCCAGGCGTCATAACGCTTGTCGCCAGCCCACTGACTCGCCTGTATCCGGTGATACTCATCACGCAAACGCTGGAACTCCTGTGCCTTGCGCTCACGCATCTGCTCGACCGGCAACGCCTGCGCATACAGCTGCTGCAAACGCGCCCGCGTCTTCAGTAGCAGCTCGATAAACTGATCCTTCTGCGCCACATCGTTGACCTTGGCCGGCGGCAAGCCCCGCGCCGTCCGCCATTGGCGCGTGCCTTCCTGTTCGACGAAGTTGGCATAGGATTCGTTGAACTCGGTGTCGTCCTTCACATAAAAGCGCTGGTGCGCCAGCTCGTGAAAGATCAGCGTCGCCAGGCGCTCGTCGCCCCAGGTCAGCATCGAACTGATAATCGGATCGTCGAACCAGCCCAGCGTCGAGTAGGCCTCGACCCCACCGATATACACGTCCATGCCCTGCTGTTTTTGCAGCGCCGCTTCACCCCGCGCCGCGCCCTGGTTGTAATAGCCGCGATAGGCCACGCAGCCGGCAATGGGGAAACAGTGCGGTTGCGGGGTCAGGGAAAATTCCGCCGTGGCGAAGACATTCCAGACCACATAAGGGCGTTTGATATCCGCATACAATCGGTAACTGTGGTTATCCGGCAGATGCAGATGCTCGCTGGCGAAGGCTCGCGCCTGCTGGGACTGGGCCAGGTGTTCACGCAGCTTCGGATCCCGGGTCGGATCGGCAATCACCTCGGCCACCGGTTCCCGGGCGCGTAACAGGCTCAACTGGCCGCCGGCCAGTTGGCTATAATAATCGATACTGCTGCAACCACCGAGCAACAGCAGCATGGCAGCGATCGAACCGCGGACCAAGGGCCTGAACATCATGGGTGTCATCCTGCTGGGAGCAGACACAAGACTAGCGTGCGGACCGAACACTTTTCCATGAATGATTCTTGAGGTTACGCGGTTAACCGCAATGCGGCCGTCCCAGCACGAGCTTGACGCCCGGGGGCATCCCGCCGCCCCTGAACGCGGGTATGCTGAGGCTCTGACAGACTGGAAACCATCATGCGCAAGACTCCCCTCGTACTCCTCGCCCTGGCCAGCCTGGGCGGCTGTATCAGTCCGTTACCGGCGGTGAACCCACAAATGGCCTGGGTCGACCTGGACACCCACACCGGCACGGTGATCATGGCCGAAAGTCTGGACAAGCAGCGCCTGCGCGACGGGCGCTTTTTCCAGGTCACCCCGGGCAGCCATGACCTCGTGGCGCGTTTCGATTACGAGGTTTATATCGGCGGCATGGCCATGAACACCGATCCACCGAACCGCCTGTGCTATCTGAGCGTGCACTACGACCACTTCGAAGCCGGCCGGCGTTACCGTCTGGAAGGCATTGCCCTGGGCTTCTACGCCAGCGCACGGCTGTATAACGACAAGGGTGAAGTGGTGGCCGAGCAAAACAACGTGTTCTGCATTACCTAGCGAGTGACCGGTGTGGCCAGGCGTCAGCGGTCGTTCTTCTGGTAGATGATTTTCTTGCTGCCGCCGTCGCAACTGCCCACGACCATGTTCTGGTCGTGGACTTCATCATTGGCGACGATTTCCAGGGTGTAGGAACTGACACCAGCGGCCTGGATCTTGGTTTCGATCTCGGCCTTGAGCTCGTCACAAGGTTTGGTCGCGGCCAAGGCCGAGGTGACCAGCGCGCAACAGAAAATCCCCAGGGCAAAACGTTTCATGGTCGAACTCCTTGACTACGGCAGCGCGTCGCAAGAGCGTACGCGCAAACTCCACACTTTATTCGACCACAATTGCGCCGGCCAAGTTCTGCTCCACCTCACATCCCCGGCGTTTGCCGCAGCCCGGTCAGTGAACCAGGGTCCCGTCGAGGCTGATCTTGGCGTTCAGTACCTTGGACACGGGACAACCTTCCTTGGCCTTTTTGCTCAGTTCATCGAACTGCTGCTGGCTGGCGCCGGGGATTTTCGCCTTGAGAATCAGGTGCACCGCGGTGATCGCAAAACCACCGTCGACCTGGTCCAGGGTCACTTCGGCCTGGGTGTCGATACTGTCGGCCTTGAGACCGGCCTCGCCGAGAATCATCGAAAAGGCCATGGAGAAACACCCCGCGTGGGCGGCACCGATCAGCTCTTCCGGGTTGGTGCCCTTGCCGCCTTCAAAACGGGCCTTGAAACCGTAAGGTGCTTCGCGCAACACCCCGGTTTCCGTGGAAATCGAACCGATACCGGTTTTCAGGTCGCCTGCCCAATGAGCCGATGCTTTCTTCTTGATACTCATAGCTGCCTCCTCAAAAGCCGGCGCGAAGGGTTCACGCCGGGGTCAAAGTTCTGAGGATAGACGCTGTCTCAAAGTTCACTTTGTAAGACCCATCTGAAAAAAATGCAGGTTAAAAACCAGCCACCCCTTGAAACTCGGGTATATGCCCACATTCCTTGGAGACCGGCAGGTTTTTCGACAGCAGACGAAGCCTGCGTACCCCCCTATGGAGTAGCAGGCTTATGAAGCGACTGTCCGATACCAAATTTTCCACCCTCGACCTGGTGCCCGTGCGCCAGGACGGCAGCCCGGGCCAATCGCTGCGCAATTCGCTGGATCTGGCCCGTCATGTGGAGAAGTTCGGCTACAACCGCTTCTGGGTCGCCGAGCACCACAACATGGACGGCATCGCCAGTTCGGCCACCTCCGTGCTGCTGGGTTACCTGGCGGGCGGCACCTCGACCATTCGCGTCGGCTCCGGCGGTGTGATGCTGCCCAACCATGCGCCACTGGTGATCGCCGAACAGTTCGGCACCCTGGAAAGCCTCTACCCCGGCCGTATCGACCTGGGCCTGGGCCGCGCCCCGGGGTCCGACCAGATGACCGCCCGGGCCTTGCGCCGCGAGCGTTCGGGCAGCGCCGACGACTTCCCCGAGGACGTCACTGAGCTGATGGGCTACCTCGGCCCGCGCACGCCGGAACAACGGGTGATCGCCATGCCGGGCACCGGCACCCAGGTGCCGGTCTGGTTGCTCGGCTCGAGCCTGTTCAGTGCCCAACTGGCTGGCGAGCGGGGCTTGCCCTACGCCTTCGCTTCACATTTCGCGCCGCGCTATATGCATGAGGCGATTCGCGTCTACCGCAACCACTTCAAGCCTTCGGCGGTGCTTGACAAACCTTACGTGATGCTCGGCGTGCCATTGGTGGCCGCGGATACCGATGAAAAGGCCGACTACCTGGCGACCTCGGTGTACCAGCGCATCCTCGCCCTGATGCGTGGCCAGAGTCTGGTGCAACGGCCTCCGGTGCAAACCATGGATGGCTTGTGGCTACCCCACGAGAAAGAAGCCGTGGCGAGCTTCCTCGGTCTGGCGATGGTCGGCAGCCCGGCGAAGATCCGCGCCAAGCTGGAGGTGCTGATCGAGCAGACCCAGGCCGATGAACTGATCTTCACCTGTGACCTGTATGAGCATGCCGATCGGCTGCATTCCTACGAGTTGCTGGCGCAGCTTATGAAAGGCTGAGGGCCAGCGACAAAAAAGCCGGCGCCTGGCGCCGGCTTTGATACCCACTCAAGCTTACTTGCGCTTGTAGACGATTTCCTTTTTACCCGCATCGCAGCTGCCAATGACCTTGCCATCGGCGCCGGTATTGCCGGCCTTGTCGACGACCTGCAGCGAGTAACCATGGACGCCCTTGGCTTCAAGCTTGTCCTTGATGTCCTTCTCTACCGCGTCGCATGGTTTGCCCGCCGCAAGGGCGGTTCCCGCCAGACTCAACAACGCTACCGCCAGCACAAGCTTTTTCATCGATCATATTCCCTGGTCAGATCAAAAAAAGTGCGTCGGCTGTTAGGCGACGCACCTGGGGCTATTTAGCGCCCTCTGTATAGCAATCAATATGGCAGTCGGCCAGCCTATAAGTTCAAAAGGCCAGCATTTGTTCAGCTATTGGCGATTCTGAAGCCCACTTTCAGCGTCACCTGAAAGTGCGCGGCCTTGTTGTCCTTGATATGCCCACGGGTATCGAGCACCTCGAACCACTCCAGGTGCTTGATGCTTTTACCGGCTTCGGCCAGGGCGTTGTTGATCGCGTCTTCGATGCTGGTGGGGGAAGAACCTACCAGTTCGATTTTCTTGTAGGTGTGATGGTCGCTCATGCTGTTCTCCTAAGTCCCGAGGGCGGTTCAGAGAGCCTAGCAGTGATTTTTCCCACAGCTCGCATCGAGTGACCCCGGGAGGCGGCGCAGATTTTTTGCACTTTCACACCGCGCTGAAGTCCCAATCTACACACGCCACTCAACTGCGGGAGAATGCCGATATGGCCAGCAACTCACTACGCAAAGCTTCATTGCAAAGCATGGAAGCCGAAATCGAGAGCCTGCTCAAGTCCCTCGAAAGCCTCAAGGATGACGCCTCGGACGAGTCGCGCAAGACCCTCAAGGCGCTCCGCAGCAATGCCGAGAATGCGCTGAAACACTCGCGGCACCTGCTCAGCGATGCCTATGAAGAGGTCAAGGTCAGAACCCGTGAAACCGGGATCGCGACCCGGGACTACGCCCAGGAGCATCCGTGGACAACCGCTGGTATCGCGGTGGGTGCCTTGGGGTTGCTGGCGGCTTACCTGCTGTGCACACGCCGGGACTAAGTGCCGTGCTCCAACTCGGTCTTGAGCCATTGGGCCAACTGTTGGGCACGTCCGTCCGCGGCACGCCGAGGCAACCATAACGCCAGCCGCCCCGGGGTTTCATTGAAGCCCCAGGGCGCCACCAGGCGACCGGCGCGCAAATCGTCCGCCACCAGCGGCTGCGGCGCGATCGCCACGCCCAACCCGGCCACCGCCGCTTCGAGCAGGTAGTACAGATGCTCGAAACCCTGCCCGTATTTCAACTCCGTCACATCGATGCCGTTCTGCCGCGCCCAACTGGGCCAGGCCTGCGGTCGCGAAGTGGTGTGCAACAACGGCTCGCCCACCAGCCCCCGGGCCGACGCCCGCAGCAAGGACTCGTAACGGCTGAAGTGCGGGCTCATGACCGGCCCGATGCGCTCGCTGGCCAGCTCAACGACCTGCATATCCGCCGGCCATGGCGGCTCGGCGAACAGTAGCAGGGCATCGAGCCCCGGCTTGCGTGGATCGAGATCGCCTTCACCCGCCGACAGGTGCAGGCGCAAGTCAGGCAGATCGGCATTCAGTCGTCCCAGTCGCGGAATAAACCAGCGCGCCAGCAAACTCCCGGAACAGCCCAGTACAAAAGGCGCATCCGCCGTGCTCTGGGTCAGCTCGGCGCAGACCGCCCGCAGCCGCTCGAATGCCTCGAAACTGGCGTCACGCAGGCGTATCCCCGCATCTGTGAGTTTCAGGCCGCGGCCGTCCTTGACGAACAGACTCAGGCCCAGGTGTTCCTCGAGCACTTTCAATTGCCGGCTGACCGCCCCATGGGTCACATGCAGCTGTTCGGCCGCCTGACTGACGCTGTTCAAGCGGGCGGTGGCCTCGAAGGCGCGCAAGGCATTGAGCGGGGGAAGGTCGCGGCTCATGGTATCTGTGAGTTTTCCTGACAGGTTACGCCGATCTTATCGGTTTTCATCCGCGCCTGTCATGGTTAGAGTGAACCCCATCGAACCTTCAATCGTCCACCTGGAGCCTCCCATGACCCAGTCCAACCTGCGCAACGGCCCCGACGCCAACGGCCTGTTCGGCGCATTCGGCGGCCGCTACGTGGCCGAAACCCTGATGCCGCTGATCCTCGACCTGAACCGCGAATACGAAGCCGCCAAGATCGATCCCGCGTTCATCAAGGAACTGGCCTACTTCCAGCGCGACTACGTCGGTCGTCCGAGCCCACTGTACTTCGCCGAACGCCTGACCGAGCACTGCGGCGGCGCGAAGATCTACCTCAAGCGCGAGGAGCTGAACCACACCGGCGCGCACAAGATCAACAACTGCATCGGCCAGATCCTGCTGGCGCGGCGCATGGGCAAGAAACGCATCATCGCCGAGACCGGTGCCGGCATGCACGGCGTGGCCACCGCCACCGTGGCTGCGCGCTTCGGCCTCGATTGCGTGATCTACATGGGCACCACCGACA
This sequence comes from Pseudomonas sp. GW821-FHT04D07, assembly GCF_059420225.1. Classification (NCBI taxonomy): domain Bacteria; kingdom Pseudomonadati; phylum Pseudomonadota; class Gammaproteobacteria; order Pseudomonadales; family Pseudomonadaceae; genus Pseudomonas; species Pseudomonas sp. GW821-FHT04D07. The sequence goes on along the minus strand of NZ_JBWKTH010000043.1, from coordinate 8,477 downwards.
TCGAGCGCCAGCAGGCCAACGTGTTCCGCATGAAACTGCTGGGCGCGGAAGTGATTCCAGTGGTTGCCGGGACCGGCACCCTGAAAGACGCGATGAACGAAGCCCTGCGCGACTGGGTCACCAACGTCGACAGCACCTTCTACCTGATCGGCACCGTCGCCGGTCCACACCCGTACCCGGCCATGGTCCGCGACTTCCAGTCGGTGATCGGCAAGGAAACCCGCGAGCAGCTGCAAGCCCAGGAAGGGCGCCTGCCCGACAGCCTGGTGGCGTGCATCGGCGGCGGCTCCAACGCCATGGGCCTGTTCCACCCGTTCCTTGATGACACCAGCGTCGAAATCATCGGCGTCGAAGCGGCCGGCCACGGTATCGAGACCGGCAAGCACGCCGCCAGCCTGAACGGCGGCGTCCCGGGTGTACTGCACGGCAACCGGACCTTCCTGCTGCAGGACGACGACGGCCAGATCATCGACGCCCACTCGATTTCCGCCGGCCTCGATTACCCCGGCATCGGCCCGGAACACGCCTGGTTGCACGATATCGGCCGCGTCCAGTACACCTCGATCACCGATCATGAAGCCCTGGCCGCGTTCCACCAGTGCTGCCGCCTCGAAGGCATCATCCCGGCCCTGGAAAGCGCCCACGCCCTGGCCGAAGTGTTCAAGCGCGCGCCGACCCTGCCCAAGGATCACCTGATGGTGGTCAACCTGTCCGGTCGCGGCGACAAGGACATGCAAACCGTCATGCACCACATGCAACAGTCCCAGCAGGAGAAACACTGATGAGCCGCCTGCAAACCCGCTTTGCCGAGCTGAAACAACAGAACCGCGCCGCCCTGGTGACCTTTGTCACCGCTGGCGACCCGGGTTATGACACCTCCCTGGCAATCCTCAAGGGCTTGCCCAAGGCCGGTGCCGATGTGATCGAACTGGGCATGCCCTTCACCGATCCGATGGCCGACGGCCCGGCAATCCAACTGGCGAACATCCGCGCCCTGGCCGCCAAGCAGAACCTGGCGAAAACCCTGCAGATGGTTCGCGAGTTCCGCGCCGAGAACAATGAAACCCCGTTGGTGCTGATGGGTTACTTCAACCCGATCCACCACTACGGCGTGCCACGCTTCATCGCCGATGCCAAGGCCGCCGGTGTCGACGGCCTGATCGTGGTCGACCTGCCACCGGAACATAACGGCGAGCTGTGCGACCCGGCCCAGGCCGCCGGCCTGGACTTTATCCGCCTGACCACCCCGACCACCGACGACGTCCGTCTACCCACCGTGCTCAACGGCAGCTCCGGCTTCGTCTACTACGTGTCGGTGGCCGGCGTGACCGGTGCCGGCTCGGCGACCCTGGAACACGTCGAAGAGGCGGTGGCTCGCCTGCGTCGCCACACCGATCTGCCGATCAGCATCGGTTTCGGTATCCGCACACCGGAGCAGGCCGCGGCCATCGCCCGGCTGGCGGACGGCGTGGTGGTCGGCTCGGCGCTGATCGATCATATCGCCAACGCCACCAGCGATGAGCAGGCCATCGATGGCGTGCTGAGCCTGTGCGCGGCCCTCGCCGAAGGCGTACGGACCGCGCGCTAAGCCACACGGCACGACACCAGGGGATCCACGGCCACGGCCCTGGGTCCCTTTTTTCATGGGCGCGAACCTGAGCGTTTATTGACAGAACCGCGCTGTCAAAGGGGTAATCATTTCATTCTCTTTCCGGGAAATACCGGCAAGAGACGGCCGCGCAGGAGCGCTGGATCGTTACCGATGAAAATGGATGCCCCTATGACACTCGCTATCGCCCGTACCTTCCTCGACCACCTGTCCGTCACTGAAAGCCCTCGCCCAAAGCGGCTCAGATCGGTGACTTCCCAGCCCCGCCAAACCCCACCACCGCGACAAAACCTGTCCAGCCTGTTCGCGTTCGAACCCCTGGCCCCCAGCACCGCGAAACTGGCTTCGCAGAGCGGCGTCCCGGCAAGAACCGCTGGCGCAGCGGCAAACGACGCCTCCTTGCGCGAACGTCTTGAAGCCCTGCGGCATGGCCTGAGCGAACAGCATGATCGCTGGAGATAGCACCGGCGCCGGACAAAGGTAAAGTTCCTGATACAAAGGAATCTAAACGCCACCATACGGACTAATAGAGCAAGACCCGGGGGTTTGAAGCCAAGCCTTCACCCCTATTCGATGTATTGCCTGTGTGGTGAGGAATGCCCCCGATGAAAATGCCCAAACGCCTGATGGCCGGTCTTGGCCTGTTGATACTCAGCACCAGCCCCCTGCTGCATGCCGAAGACCAGTGGCGCGGCGAAGATCATGATCGCGGTGGCTACGACCAACGGGACCGGGGTGACAACAGAGGCCAAGGCAGGGAACATGACGAGCGCAATGCGCACCGTCCGCCCCAGGATTTCGGCCGGGTCCGCCAGATGATTCATGAAGACCGCGAACATTTCGGCCGTGGCGCGCCACCACCACCGGGCTACCGTCTGGTGCGCGGCCAACCGCTGCCACGCGGCTACGAAGGCGAACGCCTGGACGACCGGGCGCTGTCGCGCCTGCCGATGTACGAGGGTTACGAATGGCGGCGCATGGGCGATGACGTGGTCTTGATCACCATCGGCACCGGGATCGTCTACGAGATTCTCGACGGCGTGCTGAACTGACCGCTTGAGGCGCTAGGCGAAGATCGACAGATCCAATGGCCTGACCGCTCCCATCCAGATCCCGTGATCGCGATGGTCGGCCAGGTCATCGCCGGTCAGGGGATGCAGGAACACCACCAGCCCCTTGCGGTTCAGCGCCAGCCACGGCAGGACCACACCAACGTATTGCGCCTCGAACGCCAGCTGGCAACTCCAGTCCGGATGCGGCCCCACCGGGCGCTGGTGCATCCGTCCCATCCTCAGCGGAAAAGTCGTCGCCGCCAGTTCACACAGCTCACGGGCCTGCTCCAGGGTCGAAGCATCGAAATAGATGTGGGCGTGGTAGCCCTTGATACGTTGCATGCCGCTCTCGTTCGTTCAGCGTCCGTTAATGACCTAACGCTACACCGCAATCGAGGGCAAGCCCAGCCCCACCAGCGATTGCGCACTGTTGGCCTGCTCGGCCATCAACCAGTCAAAGAAGCGCTGGATCAGCGCCCCACGCCGTTTACGCTGAGGCAACACCACGTAATAACCAAAGGTGGAAATCACCGTCTGGCTGATCGGCCGGCATAACAAGCCCTGCTCCAACAGGTTATCCACCAGGTGGCGCCAGCCGATGGCCACGCCCTGGCCGCCAATCGCCGCCTGGATCAACAAGGTGTAGTTGTCGAAGCGCAATTGCCCCGGAGCCGGTGCGGCGGTGAGCCCCAGTTCGCGAAAAACCCCACTCCAATCGAACCAGTGGCTGCTGTTTTCGCCCTTGAGGTGCAGCAAGGGAAACTCCAGCAAAGCCTCTGTGGGTAGCGGCAACTCCCGACCCTTGAGCAATTGCGGGCTGCACACCGGAAACACTTCCTCGCTGAACAGCCAATGGCTCTCGCCCTGCTTGAAACGGCCCTTGCCGAACAACACCGCCACATCGATGTCGGTGCGCAGCATGTTGTGGCTGCGCTCGCTGGTCACCAGGCTGACATCGACCTGTGGATTGGCCGCGTGGAAGCGATGCAGGCGCGGCATCAACCAATAGGCGGCAAAGGCAAAGTCAGTGGCGACCTGCAGCACCTCGTGCTGACGCTGGGCGGTGACCGCGCTCAAACCACTGTCGATGCTCTGCAGACCGACCTGCACCTGCTCGAACAGAATCGAGCCGGCCTCGGTCAACTCGATGCCGCGGTAGATGCGGTCGAACAGGCGGGTGGTCAACTGCTCTTCCAGGCGCTTGATCTGCTGGCTGATGGCCGGCTGGGTAGTGCCCAACTCCACCGCGGCGGCGGTAAAACTGTGATGACGGGCCGCCGCTTCGAAGGCCCGGAGCAGATCGAGGGACAGGTCACCCAGCGCTTCATACATAAGCTGCACTTATCCTAGTCATTGTTTTGCAGGGGCTTTACCACAGATTCCGTGGGCCACATGCTGAATCACAGCACTATCGCATAACAATTCACTATGGAATGCCGCGATTACATGAAGCGCAAGAACATTCTCTTCATCATGGCCGATCAAATGGCCGCACCCCTGTTGCCGCTCTACGGTGCATCGCCGATCAAGCTTCCGAACCTGAGCCGTCTGGCCGCCGAAGGCGTGGTCTTCGATGCCGCCTACTGCAACAGCCCGCTCTGCGCGCCGTCGCGCTTCACCCTCGTCAGTGGCCAGTTGCCGAGCAAGATCGGCGCTTACGACAACGCCGCCGATTTCCCCGCCGACGTACCGACCTATGCCCACTATCTGCGGCGCCTCGGCTATCGCACCGCGCTGTCGGGCAAGATGCACTTCTGCGGGCCGGACCAGTTGCATGGCTATGAAGAGCGCCTGACCAGCGATATCTACCCGGCGGACTACGGCTGGGCGGTGAACTGGGATGAGCCCGATGTGCGGCCCAGCTGGTACCACAACATGTCCTCGGTGCTGCAGGCCGGTCCTTGCGTGCGCACCAACCAGCTGGATTTCGATGAAGAGGTGGTCTTCAAGGCGCAACAATACCTGTTCGACCATGTGCGCGAAGACGGCAACCAGCCGTTCTGCCTGACCGTGTCCATGACCCACCCCCACGATCCCTACACCATTCCCAAGGCCTTCTGGGACCTGTATCGCGACGAAGACATTCCGTTGCCGCAGACCCCGGCCCAGGACAGTCTCGATCCGCATTCCCAGCGGTTGCTCAAGGTCTATGACCTGTGGGACAAGCCGCTGCCTGTGGAGAAGATCCGCGACGCGCGCCGGGCCTACTTCGGCGCGTGCAGCTATATCGACAGCAACGTCGGCAAACTCCTGCAAACCCTGGAGGAAACCGGCCTGGCCGAGGACACGGTGATCGTGTTCTCCGGCGACCACGGCGACATGCTCGGCGAGCGCGGCCTCTGGTACAAAATGCACTGGTTCGAAATGTCCGCGCGGGTACCGCTGCTGATCAGCGCGCCGGGGCAGTTTGCCGCCGGCCGCGTCAGCGCGGCCGTCTCCACCGCCGACCTGCTACCGACCCTGGTGGAACTGGCCGGTGGCACCTTGCAGGCCGAACTGCCGCTGGACGGGCGCTCGCTGGTCCCACACCTGAAGGGCGAGGGCGGCCACGACGAAGTGTTCGGCGAATACATGGCCGAAGGCACCATCAGCCCGCTGATGATGATTCGCCGTGGAGCCTACAAATTTATCTACAGCGAAGACGACCCCTGCCTGCTCTTCGATGTCCACAACGACCCCCATGAGGAGGAAGAACTCAGCCAGTCAGTGCCGCATCAAGCACTCTTCAACGACTTCCTGGCCGAAGCCCGGGCGAAATGGAACATCCCGGCGATCCACCAACAGGTGCTCGCCAGTCAGCGGCGGCGGCGTTTCGTCGCCAGCGCGCTGAGCCAAGGAAAGCTGAAGAGCTGGGATCACCAGCCACTGGTGGATGCCAGTCAGCAATACATGCGCAACCATATCGACCTCGACGATCTGGAACGCAAAGCACGTTATCCACAACCCTGCCAAAACCAATAACGAACGTAAGGGGAAGGCGATGAAGAAGTTATCCACAGCACTGACGGCCGGTTTGCTGGCCATGAGCTGCCTGAGTGCTTATGCCGAGCAGAGCTGCGACACGGTAAAAATGGCCGATCCGGGCTGGAGCGATATCGCCGCGACCAACGCCATCACCAGCTTGCTGCTTGATGGCCTGGGCTACAAGGCCAAGGTCGACACCCTGGCGGTGCCGATCACCTATGGCGGTCTCAAGGACGGCCAGGTGGATGTGTTCCTTGGCAACTGGATGCCTGCGCAGCAGGGTTTCTACGACAAATTCCTGGCCAACGGCGATGTCACGCAACTGACGAAGAACCTCGACGGCACCGAGTTCACCCTGGCGGTCCCGGATTATGTCTGGGACGCGGGCGTGCATAACTTTGCCGACCTGAACAAGTTCGCCGACAAGTTCGACAAGAAGCTCTATGGTATCGGCTCCGGCGCGCCGGCCAATGCCTCGCTGGCGGATATCATCAAGAAGAACGAGTTCGACCTGGGCCAGTGGAAACTGGTGGAGTCCAGCGAGCAGGCGATGTTGGCCGAAGTAGCTCGTTCGGTGAAGAAGCAGAAGTTCGTGGTCTTCCTCGGCTGGACCCCGCACCCGATGAACGTGCAGATGAAAATGCATTACCTCAAGGGCGGCGAGAAATACTTCGGTGATACCGGCAGCGTCTATACCGTGACCCGCAAGGGTTATGCACAGGCCTGTCCGAACGTCGGCAAATTGCTGAGCAACCTGAGCTTCACCCAGGACATGGAAAACAGCATCATGGCCGAGGTGGCGAACAAGAAGCTGAGCAATGCCGATGCGGCCAAGGCCTGGATCAAGGCCAACCCGGCGGTGCTGGATAAATGGCTGGACGGGGTGAAGACCGTGGATGGCCAGGATGGGTTGCCGGCGGTTAAAGCCAAGCTCTAAAGAGCAATACACAACCTGAGGTGTAGGAGCCGGCTTGCTGGCGATGGCGTCCGCAAGGGCAGCGCAAGGCTCAAGGGCCTCATCGCCAGCAAGCTGGCTCCTACAAGGTTCGGCGCATGACGATAGTATTGCGGCGGAACCGGGATCTGTGGGAGCCGGCTCCTACAAGGTCAGTGCTTCACCGCGAAAATTTCGGATATACCCCTCACCCTGACGCCGACTCATCCGACCGAGAGACCCATGGGCTGGACCAACCGCCACAAATTCCTGCCATTTCTCAGCTGGCTGCCGCGGCAAACCCGCGCCAGCGTCAGTCGTGACCTGATCGTCGGCCTGAGCGGGGCGATCCTGGCCTTGCCACAATCGGTCGCCTACGCGCTGATTGCCGGCCTGCCCCCCGAATACGGCCTGTACGCAGCCATCGTCCCGGTGCTGATCGCCTGTCTCTGGGGCTCGTCCTGGCACCTGATCTGCGGACCCACGGCGGCCATCTCGATTGTCCTGTTCGCCAGCGTCAGCCCCCTGGCGGTGCCCGGCAGCCAGGACTACATCACACTGATCCTGTTGCTGACCTGTATCGCCGGGATCTTCCAGTGGTTGCTGGGGATGCTGCGTTTCGGTGCTCTGGTGAATTTCGTCTCACATTCGGTGGTGCTGGGTTTCACCCTGGGCGCCGCCGTGGTCATCGCCCTCGGGCAACTGCCAAACCTGCTGGGGCTCGATATCCCCAACCAGGCCACCGCCCTGAACAGCCTGCTGCAACTGGGCCAGCACCTCGGCGAACTGGACAAACCCTCGCTGCTGCTGGGCCTGGGGACGCTGATCCTCGGTCTCGCGCTCAAATCCTGGCTGCCGCGCTGGCCAACCCTGTTGATCACCCTGGTCCTGGCCAGCACGCTGGTCTGGTTGTGTCCGGGCCTATTCGGGCATGTGCAACGGGTCAAGGGCTTTATCGGCCGGTTGCCGCCGTTCAGCGCCTTGCCGCTGGACCTGGAAACCATCCTGCGCCTGCTGCCCAGCGCCGTCGCGGTGGGCATGCTCGGGCTGGTGACCAGCCTGTCGATAGCCCGCTCGTTGTCCGCACGTTCGCAGCAATTGCTCGATGCCAACCAGGAAGTCCGCGCCCAGGGCCTGTCGAATATCGTCGGCAGTCTGTTTTCCGGCTACCTCTCGGCCGGCTCGTTCACCCGCGCCGCACTGAGTTACGAAGCCGGGGCCTGCTCACCGCTGGCCGGGGTGTTTTCCGCGCTCTGGGTGGCACTGTTCGCCGTAACCGGCTCGGCGCTGATCGCGCATATCCCGATCCCGGCGATGGCCGGCAGTATCCTGCTGATCAGTTGGGGATTGGTCGACCGGCGCGGCATCCGCGCGTTATTCCGGGTCAGTCACGCCGAGTTCGCGGTAATGGCCATGACCTGCGTGGCAACTTTGCTGCTGGAGTTGCAGACGGCGATTTATGCCGGGGTGCTGGCCTCGCTGTTTTTCTACCTGAAGCGCACCTCGCAGCCGCGGGTCCAGCATTGGCGCGATGGCGACGAGGATGTGCTGCGGGTCGGCGGATCGATCTTTTTCGGCGCCAGCCATTACCTGCAAGTGCAGTTGCAACGGTTGCACGGGGTGAAGGTGGTGATCGAGGCGCAGCAGATCAACTTCATCGATTACTCGGGGGTTGAAATGCTCCACCAGGAAGCCCGGCGGTTGATACGCGAAGGCCGCAGCCTGACCCTGAGGCGGGCGCGGGCGCCGGTGGTGGAAGAGCTGGTCAAGCTCGAGGGTGTGGATAAGTGCCCGATCCTGTTTGAGGATTGAGGCCCCTGACAGCAACGAAGCTTTCAGTGGTGGATGGGCTTGTGTGGGAGCGGAGCTTGCCCGCGAAGGCGCCCTCAAAGACGCCAAAAGCTTCGCGGGCAAGCTC
>NZ_JBWKTH010000042.1:0-46818 GCF_059420225.1 Pseudomonas sp. GW821-FHT04D07 | reverse complement strand
GAGCGACGCTACACGACGCAATCGGCCAGATCCCACGAAATCGCTCTCTTCCGAGTGACTGGCCGCTTGCGGCCGATACTGTTGAAAAACAGCCCGCCGCCCCCTCCTTTATGGCCCCCTACTACCGCTTAGCTTTTGACCAACTCAACAACCCTGCAAACAACCACCGCAACGGGATAACATACAACAACTGCAAAACCGAAACAGCCAGGTTAAACAACCTTGCCTGGAGACTACTATCAGGAGAAAAATAAACATGAACACCATCAAAAGAAGCATTACTTCAGCAGTAATAGTTATTATTTCACTCACCTTTATAATAAGCGTATTTTACGTAGCTATCATCCCGATGCTCGCCCCCAACTACAAGACGTATTATGTTCTCGCAGCAGGAGTCGCAATATCTGCATTAGCTGGAGGATATATTGGCTATCAATCCCCGACAGATGATGCAGCGCTCATCAAGATCAGCTTTGGCTTTTTCTATGCAATAGCAACAAGCACCCTTGTATTTTTATTTTCGCTATTCATCATTCTAAACATCCGCGGAGCATAATCCACCGCGATACTGCATGGATGACCAGGATGGTACCCCATAAAGATTTTTATAATTTATCCAGCCATACCGGGAAGAGCTTCGATGAAGTATTCAACCGTACCCTGGCCAGTGGCAGCACCTTCAGCTACTCGGTTGATGAGTTGGGTTCAACCCAAGCGCTCACCAACAGCACCGGCGCGTTCACCACGCAGTACACCTATGACCCTTATGGCCAGACCACGCTCACGGGCACCACGTCCGGCAGCTTCAGTTATGACGCCGCCAACAGACGCAGCCAGAAGACGATTGCCGGGCAGACCACCGGTTATGTCTTCGACGGTATCAACCTGGTGCAAGAGCTGACCGGTTCCGCCCCCCCACACAAAGCATGCCCATCGCGAAAAGGACAACGCAGCAACCGCGCACTTGCGCATGCATCGTTCGGTAATGATCGACCAGTGGATCACGAAGACTCCTACGCTCGCAGTGGAACCGAATTTGTAGTCCTGGTCCCTGCCCTAGTAGCTGCGCCAACGATCTGAAAAAGCTTGTAGCAGTTCGGGTTTTGACAGCCCTCTGCGGTGTTGGTCATTGTGTCGGGGCATACCGCTGACGTTGTCAGCACCATGTCCATGTAGCTTGGATCCGGGAGGCTACGATGCGCCATTGCGCATGATCCACTCCCCAGGTCGCAACGCTTCCAGTAGCGCGACCAATCGACTGCTGTCGATGGAAGCTCTGCTGTTGCTTCACTGTTTCCCCCCATACGGGCCTCGCCCGTATGGGCCAGGTCCTCCCTTAATTTTGGAGGTTCCATGAAAATGGAAACGGTTTTATACAAAGCGTTGGTCGCATCCAACGTTCCAGATGAACACGCTACTGCCGTCATTGAGGCAATGGAGAAAGAGATGACCTCAGTCTTTGCTAGTAAAACTGATGTCTCAGCGGTTCGCACTGAACTGAAAGCAGACATTGCGGTACTTCGTAGCGAAGTGAAAGCGGATATCTCGGCGCTTCGTAGCGAAGTGAAAGCGGATATCTCGGCGCTTCGTACTGAATTGAAAAGCGATATCTCCGAGCTTCAGAAAAGCCTGGTGAAGCTTGACGCCAAGGTGGATACCTTAGGCAAAAATCTGACGATACGCCTCTTGTTGATCATAGGTGCCGCAGCCGGTGCATCCTCCGGCTTGGTCACTTCTGGACTCAAGTACCTGGCGTAACAACATTCGCTGTACCCACCCACGCGGGGAACCCTTCCCCGCCGGGCGAAGTGTTCTCCGCGTTCCCCTTCATGAACCAGGAGAAGCACCATGCCCAATAGCTACTGCAAAGAGCCTCAACGGCTCAGTCTTTACTCCGTCAGTGCAGACGCTGGCACGCTGATCGAACACCGGCTCCCTGCGATGCCCGCAGCTGATCGGCGTTCACTTCATGGGCGTGGTCCTTGTCGACCATGCCCACTCAACACCTTCTCTCAGGCCACTGATTTGTCGTCAGGTCGGCAAGACGGATAGCTCACCTTTTGCGGCGCTTGCTGCGAGCAAGCCACGCGACGCGGATGATCGTCGTCTCGCGGTTCAATTGATTTGGGTGCCCTGCGCGGCGCCTGACCACGACTTAAACCTTACATCCATCCATAGGGATTCTCGCCCTATGGGGCGAGCCCTGCCCGCCCCCAGGAGTGCTTTATGGGAAAGCCATTGAAAGTGTTGTGTCTACCTTTTCCGTTCATTCGGAACCCCTACGTCCCCGATTCGTTTCTGCGCCTGGACGAATTTCAGCGGCAGTTCACGATCATCTGCAGCGGTGTGATGAGCTTGCCGGAAGAGGAGCCGCGCGTGGGTTATCACCATATCGCCTGTGCCTACGAGGTGGGACATGTGGGTCTGATTGAGGACGCCATTGCGCTCTGTACCTCACGGTTCGACAAGCTGCATACGTATCCAAAACTGAGTGCGGCGGCGTCGTTCGATCCTCGCACGGTCGAGGTCTACTACACCTTCTCAGAACCCATCAGACCACGCGCTGCGGTCTATGGCAGCGCTGATGTTCAACGGGTGCTCTCGGGTGTTGTAGACCCCTCTGAGATCGTTTGGCGACGGCCCTGTCGTACCGATGAAGAAGTGCGTGCGCTGGAGGCACGGATACAGGCACTGCTGGCACAAGCCAACGAGGATATGCGCTCGGACTCTTACGACTCGGCGAGTTTTGCCCGTCAAACAGCCAAGGAGCTGAAAGGCTTTTGGGTTTCACCCAGATGGCGAGAGCCTGTGTTGAAGGCGCTCCACGACACAGGCGTCACCTGCTGCACCTACTGATAATCAAGGCTGGATAAAGCCTCAATAACCGTCACCGGGAAATCACCTCCCGGCCGGGGCGGTGGTTTCTCTGAACAGGAGAAATCTCATGTCCCCACAACCGAACCAAGATCGCGTCAGTAAGATGAAGTACTCACTGTCCGTCACGCCACGGGCCTGGGACAAAGCGGTGCAGAGCAATCAGCACCGGTGTGGTTCAACCTATGAGAGTCGGCTGCTGGATCTGTTGCACGCTGTAAGCAAAGCGCATCACCGGCAGCCCGATGCTCGGCAGATTCACTTCGGACTCTACCAGCGGCTGCACACAGGGCGTCGCACGAAGCAGTCCTCTCTGGAGCTGACGCTCAACCTGGTGGAAACAGACCCAGAGACGCCGTATCTGCTTCTGTCACTCAAGGACGAGCGGGTTGATTCATAACCTGGAATCGGCCTACAGCACACCTCACTCAAGCCCGACGCTGTCGGGCTTTTTTATGTCTTTGGCAAGCCCCCATGACGACGGTGAGGCGTTACATATTTTCATGACGCCCTGCCGAAAGAGGTAAAAGAGGGCTCCAGGAATTACTGGGGGGTTGCCGCGATCGTGGCGCTCCGTATCGAGCGCATCGCTTTCTTGCCTTCGGTGTTGAGGAATGGCTCAACCTTGGCCCATGGAATTGCAATGTCCTCGTCACAGGCTCGGGTGACATGCGGAAAATCTGTCGTGAAGATCAGGCCGCCAGCATAGGGACGCACTTGGTAAAAGCCGGACTTGCGATAGTCGTTCATGCTTTCGGTGCATTCATCACCGCGTTTATTACGTGTCGCCGCAGTTAGAATGAGATCGTTGAGTTTGTCAGGAGGTGAACGAGCCCCATGAAAGACAGGACACCGTTTCCCCCTTACATCTCAATCTGAACGCCCAGCGTTGTTGCCCGATACGGGGGCCAATTGAAGCGGTAGGCTGTAGTTGCGCAAGTTCAGCCTCGAGAAACGTTCGCACCATCGAGCCCACCCTCCCCCACACCACCACTTAATTCACAACTGACCGTTGGCGCCCTGCGGATGCACATACGACAGGCTGCCCGCATTACCACAGCTTCAACTCATAGGTTAGATAGAGCCTGCTGTCATCGCGGTCCGTCGCGAACGAGGAACGATATCGGTCTTGGTGCACCTCGATCCCCAAGCCTTTGAAGGTACCGTCCTGCACGACATACTCAACGCTGGTGTCCACCTCCCGCTCATTGGCCATCTTGCCTTTGGAAAGCCCGTTGCCTCCGTCATAGCCACGGATCATGAACCTCAGTCCCGGGGTGCCGATGGCAGCAAAGTCATAGTCATAACGCCACATTCGCGTGCGCTCACGCCCCTGGACGAACTTACCGACGCCTGCGTTGGTGAAGGAGTAGACCGATCCGCCGCTGATATAGGGCAAGGCCGTATCACCCATGACCTTCTGATAGCCGTACCCCAGAGAGTGGCCGCCGTAGTTGAAAGTCCAGAGACCGCTGAACATGTCGCTGTCCACCGGACCGGACCAGGCCGCGCCGGCTTCACCGCTGGTGAAGTAGCGAAGATCACTGTTCAGGCTAACCGGCCCCAGCGGCAGCTTATGCACCAGACCAACAAACTGCTGGCGGTAGAAGTCGGTCATTTCACCATAGTAATAGGTAGCACTTAACTGCTTGCTGAACGCGTAAGTCGCTCCGGCAAAGTCAAACTCCGAACCTTTGCTGCCGCTGTAGCCATTGGGGTAAAACGCAACGCTGTCCGTCGAGTCGCGAAACTTGAACCTGTCCATCTGCCCTGCGTGCAACGTCATTCCCGCAAAGCCTTTGTACTCGACCTGAGCACCCTGCAAGGTTTGGGGTAGCAGGCGACCGTCATTGGGCACGAGCACCGGGATTTTCATCATGTTCGTGCCGTACTTGATCACAGTGTCGTAGAACCTGACCTTGATCCCCAGCCCGAAACTGGAGAACCCCGACGCTGCGTGACCATCGCTAAGGACCGGCAGTAATCCGGTACCGGCGTGCTGCGGACTTGAATCGAGACGCACAGCCGAAAGCCCCAATGCGTCCAGGCCAAATCCGACGACACCATCGGTATAACCGGTCCCCGCATTCAGCAGAAAAGCTTGCCCCCACTCGCGGCGATCATTTGCACCGCCATGATAATTATCATTGAAGTAATAGTTTCGAAACAATAGATCGGCGTGTGCATCGTCGATAAAACCTTGCGCCAACAGTTCAGGTGAAACCACCGACGCAAATGTCGCGCACAGAAAACCACCGCATTTGATATCAATCCGCATATTTTCCCAGCCTTTTATTTATTTATTTTAAGCAGTAGGAAACACTAGACAGCCAAGTCTTCTTATTTTTATTTCTCTATGGACGCCTGTCGACGTGACAGCAGATACTAGACACAATGAAAGCATCGAGCAATATTATGCGCATTGTGCATCGAGCTATGCAGAACGTATTAATTTGATGAAATCTCTGGTATCAATAGAGGAAGCGAATGAACTTCAAACAATTCGAGGCCTTCCAGGCCATCATGACCACCGGCTCAACCATCGGCGCGGCAGCGCGCACTGGTCTGTCGCAATCCGCAGTCAGTCGCTTGCTCGGCCAGTTGGAGGAGTCTTTGGGCCTGCCCTTGTTCATTCGCAAAAAGGGCCGCCTGCTCGCCACCCCGGATGCCGAAGAACTGCTGGCGCAAATCACCACCGTGGTGGACGGCGTGCAGAAGATCCAACGCCTAGCCGATGAGCTGCGCATCGGCGGTGCACGCAAGACCCTACTCAAGGTCGGGGTCCCCAACAGCATGGCGCAGCAATTGATGCCACGCATTGTCGCCAGCTTCGTCGCACACCATGAAAACATGGTGATCGAGATCATCACCGGCCCCTACGAGACGATAGAACGTGCGGTGCTGGAGCGATCGGTCGACCTAGGGTTCGTTCGGCTACCCACGCAGTTGGCGGACTTTGATGTCGAGCCCGTATTACGCGCCCAAGGCGTCTGCGTGATGCCCATCGGGCACCCGTTGAGCGAGCATGAATACGTCACGGTCGAGGACCTGCGCGATGTGCCCCTGGTGTTGCTCGGGCGGCAAAGGCCACTGCGCACCGAACTGGACTTAATCTTCCGCGCGGCCAACCTGGTGCCACAGATCCGGGTCGAAGTGCATTCGGCGGGCGCGGCATGCGAATTCGTGGCCGAGGGCCTCGGGGTGTCGATTATCAATTCGCTGCTGGCGTCGCACTTTCGACATTTGCCTATTGTCATTCGCCCGTTTCGTCCGACCTTGAGTTACGAGTTCGGCCTGGTCTTTCGTAGCGACCAGCCACGCTCCAGGACCGTCAGTGCGTTTGCCGAACATCTCGCTCGCCACTTGAGGGAACGTAATAAATCGGTCGGACAAATTGCATAACCCAACCCACTTAACGCATACCGTTGCGCAAGCAAACAACAAACAGATATGGTTTGTTTCGTTAATTTTAAACTTCCAAGAAAAACAAGAATTGGAACCCCCATGCGCAACTCACGTCCTGAAGCAAAAAAGCAACTATCGACCCGTCACTGCTTTGTATTTGAATACGCTGCATGCTCATCACTTCTGCCGATCGCACAGAACATTGGTTCTGATAAATAACAACACGACACATACGTCTGCGAAAGACAGAGTACCCCCACATGAAAAGCTTACTGAAAACGACGTCGTTATCCATTGAAGATGTCACGCACGCACCGACCGACACCCGTTCAAGCAAAAAACAGATCAATCCATCAGTCATTTTGTTGATCATTGTTCTGCTGGCGGTATCCATGACCTATGTCATCGACTCCGGGCAATTCAAGCGCAATGGCGCCCTGGTGGTATCCGGGTCTTACACCCAACTGGAAAAAGATCGCTCGGCGTCCCATCTGTTCAACATGCAAACACGCAGCCCCAACGAGGTTCGCCCGGTTTCCATCGCCGAGGGTTTCCTGGCGATCCCCCAAGGCCTGGCCAAGCAGACGGGTCTGATCTTCATGGTGCTCTTCATCGGCGGCATGTTCGGAGTGCTGAACAAGGCCGGCGTGATCGACGCCGGCCTGACCCGGATGCTGGGTCTTAGCCGAGGCAATGTGTACATCCTGATACCGCTGCTGATGCTGATTTTCTCCCTGGGCAGTACCTTCGTCGGCATGTCCAAGGAATACGTACTGATGGTCCCGCTGATGGTCGCGATGGCAAACCGGCTGGGCTTGCCCAGTATCATAGGCCTGGCCATCGTGGTCATTTCGGTGAAGATCGGTTACCTGTCATCTATCTCCAACCCAGTGGCACTGGCCGTGGCACAGCCGATTGTTGGTGTACCGATTTTCAGCGGCATGGGCATGCGCGTCATGACGTACATCATTTTCCTGATCGTCGGCGTCGCCTTCGTGCTGCTGTGCATCAGTCGTACTGGCTTCGACTCAAAGGCACAGATCAGTTTTGACCGAATCGCCTTGCCAGCACGACTACTGACCACCCTCCTCGCCCTCATGCTGGGCATTGCCTTCCTCGTCTACGCCACTCACACCTGGGACTGGAAGTTCCCGGAACTGAGCGCCTACTACATTGGCTTGAGCGTGGTGTTCGCGGTGATCATGGGCATGAATGCCAGCGTTGCGACCGAGGCCTTTGTCGAGGGCATGAAAAAGGTGCTGATGGCTGCAGTATTGATCGGGCTGGCGACGGCGGTGGAAATCATCCTGTCCACCGGGCTGATCCTGGACTCCATCGTCAACGCTCTCGCCAACATGACCCAGGGGCATGGCCCGGTGGTGTCAGCCTACGGGATGCTGTTCTCGCAACTGGGCCTGGATGTGCTGATCCCGTCCACATCGGGCCAGGCCGCGATCACCATGCCAATCTTCGGTCCCCTCGGGCAACTGACCGGTGTCACACCGCAAACCACGGTGTATGCCTTTTTGCTGGGACACGGCCTGAGCAACATGATCACCCCGACCTCCAGCGGTCTGTTGGTACTGCTGGCCACAGCCCAGGTGGGCTGGACGCATTGGGCTCGCTTCATTCTGCCGTTGTTCCTGGTTTATTTCGTAATCGCCCTGCTGTTGCTCTCCTTCGCCGTGGCAACAGGCTACTGATCCTCCGCTGCGCGGCGTGATGCCGAGCAGCCTTGAAAAAGGCACTAACACATGAACACTTCTCTGGATCGTGGCTCTGTGGAGCTGACAGTACTGCGCAATCAATACGTTCCCATGCGCGATGGTACAAGGCTCGCCACCGATATCTATCTGCCCGCCGACAGGCCTGGGCCACTGCCAGTGATCATCGAACGCACGCCCTACGACAAAGCCAGTGCATCACGCTCCGAGCTGAGCCTGGATGGGCATTTGCTATCGCGTGAAGCAATGGCCGCCAACTTCGCAGCCAGGGGGTTCGTCACAGTGTTTCAGGACTGTCGCGGGCGCTACGAGTCCGAAGGCATCTTCGTAAAATACATCGGCGAGGGTGAAGACGGTTTCGACACGTTGCGCTGGATCGTCGAACAACCCTGGAGCAATGGCCGCATCGGCAGCATGGGGTTGTCGTACGCCGCACATACACAGATGGCGATGGCCTGCCTGAACCCACCGGGTCTGATGACTATGGTTCTGGATTCTGGTGGTTTTTCCAGCGCCTACCACTGTGGTATCCGTCAAGGCGGCGCGTTCGAACTCAAACAGGCAACCTGGGCCTATAAACAGGCACTGCAAAGCCCGGCGGCCCAGGCCAATCCGCAGCTGCGACTGGCGCTGGAACAGGAGAACATTCGTGATTGGTTCGGGCGAATGCCCTGGTTTCCAGGGCACTCACCGCTGCGCCACGTCCCGGAATACGAGGACTACTTGTTCGAACAATGGGGCCACGGCCGGTTCGATGCCTATTGGGAGCAAACCGGCCTCAACGCCGAGCGCCATTACGCGACCTTGCCGGACATTCCGATCCTGCACATGTCCAGCTGGTACGACGCCTACGTCGGTTCGACATTGAGCAATCAGACGGCGCTAAGTCACGAGAAAGCCAGCCCGCAGCATTTGATCATGGGCCCCTGGCTCCACGGCGACCGCAACGTGACCCACAGCGGCGACGTGGAGTTCGGCCCGGCAGCGGCGTTCGACGGCCAGGTCGACCGCGACTGGCTGACCTGCCGTCTACACTGGTTCGAGCGCTGGCTCAAACCGGGTACAGCGTCGCAGCCAACCGATACCGTGCGCGTATTCCTAATGGGCGGCGGCAGCGGCGCACGAAACCTCGAGGGCCGCCTGGAGCACGGCGGCCAATGGTTGGGCAGTCATCAATGGCCATTGCCCGGCAGTCGCGAACTGAATCTGTACCTGGACGTTCAGCAGAGGCTAAGCCCGTCGAGACCAACGAACAATGATGCCTGCCTCAGCTACCGGGCCGACCCGAACCACCCAGTACCCACCATCGGCGGCGCCCTCACGTCCGGCGCACCGGTTTTTTTTGGCGGTGCATTCGACCAACGCGAGCTCCCAGGATTCTTCGCCAGCCGTGGCGATCAGTTACCATTGGCCGCACGGCCCGACGTGCTGACGTTCCAAACCGAACCTCTGGAACAGGATCTGATCGTCGCCGGGGCGATACACGTCGAGTTGTGGGTGCACAGCGACGCCATGGACACTGACTTCACCGCCAAACTGGTAGATGTCTACCCACCCAGTGCCGATTACCCCCAGGGGTATGCCATGAACATCACCGACGGCATCTTCCGTTGCCGTTATCGGGAAAGCTGGGCCGACGCCAAGCTGCTAGTGCCGGGTGAGCGCTTCGCTATCCGCATCGAACCCTTCGCCACCTGCAACCGATTCAGGGTGGGCCACCGCTTGCGCTTGGACATCGCCAGCAGCAACTTCCCCCATTTCGACGTCAATCCGAACAGCGGCGAGCCCGAGGGTCAGGCCCGGCTCAAGCAGGTGGCTACCAACACCGTGCACCTGTCCCGCCATCACCCTTCGCGCATCAGCCTCAGGGTGCTGCCGCTGGAGCAACTTGAAGCACTGACGACCGACTGAGCAACGCCGCCTGGGCGGCTACCGAACCGACTTACCAAACAACATAGCTATCGCGCTGGCGTGATGGGCGCGCCTTCGCTCGCCAATCACCCGACGTTTGGAGATGACATGAATGAACTGGCTCACCGCTTGCGGCTCATCTGCGACGAACAACCCTACACCACAGCATGGTACGTAAAAAACCTGCTAACTGGAGAAATCCTGCAGCGCAACGGCGAAACGTCCTTTGCGTCCGGCAGTACGCGAAAAACCTCAATCCTGATGGCGGTGCTGCGAGCGGTTCAACAAGACCGCCTGAATCTGGATGAGCCCATTTTCTATGAGGAGCGCCTGCGCGAAGGAGTGGTTTCAGGGACCTTCAAGTACCTAACACCGGGTTTCAGCATTACATTGCGCGACGCCCTCGTACAAATGATCATCATGAGTGACAACGTTTGCACCCGCATGGTTCTGGAGCGCATCAGCCTGGGCGAGGTCAATGATTTCTGCCAACAGGTAGGCCTGAACAACACCCATCATCGCAATACTATCCCTCACCCGGACCTGCCCTTGGACCACGCGCTCGAAGAGGTCACCACCACCACGGCATGTGATCAGGGACGGATGTACGAGCTCATCTTGCGGGGCTCAAAAAACGCAGCTGTCTCACGGCAACTGGGTTGTAGTCAGGAACAATGCGCCTTCGCCATCGAAGTGCTCAGTTGGCAAAAACTGAGAACCAAGATGGCCTCGCTGTTGCCCGCAGACGCAAAAGTCGCGCACAAGGGCGGGACAGGCAAGCGTGGCCGCATGGACGGTGGAATCGTATTCCGCGACGGTGTTCCGTTGTTCATTTTCACTGGCTACACCGACCAGGTTCCTCTGGTGATGCCCGATGGCTTACCTGGCTATGCATCGGCGTTCTCGACACTGGGACGCCTTGCGCGCGCCTGCTGGGATGCCATTCCCTCAGGTGAGGTACACACCCATGGATAAGCCTTCGGTGGAGAACCCATACACGCCGCCAGCACCCAGCGAGCTGTCACCCTCCTGGTCTTCGGCCAACGTCAATGAGGGATTTACGCTGGCGGCGGTGGGAGACCTGATCATTTCCGACTCCATCCACGCTCGCATGCGCCAGCGCACCCCTGATCTGTTGGCGGTCCTGCAAAACGCAGACGTGACGTTCGGCAACTTCGAAGGCACCGCCATAGACCTTCAGCAGTACGGGGGCTGCCCTTCGGCGCTGTCAGGCGGCTCCTGGCTGATCAGTACCCCGGCCGTGGCCGAGGACTTGAAACAAATGGGTTTCAATATGGTCAGTCGAGCCAACAATCACAGCACCGATTGGGGGGTGCAAGGTATGCGTAGCACTGACGAACTGTTTCGTCGTGCCGGCATCGTCCAGGCAGGCACGGGTGAAAATCTGGCCCAGGCCAGCGCCCCAGCGATACTGACTACTGCAGCCGGACGTGTATCGTTGGTGGCTGCGGCTTCACGCTTCGAAGCGGATGCGCGTGCAATCGACCCGCTCGGTCAAATTCAGGGGCGCCCTGGCTTGAATGCGCTGCGGACCACTCGATTCGTGATGGTCTCCCAGAAGCGCCTGCAACAACTTGCAGAACTGCGTGACGCTCTGCCCAAGGGCATGATGCGCCGCTCGGTACTCGCTGCTGACGCCCGCCATCAGGTCGTAACACTGTTCGACACCAAGTATCGGGCGCACCTCAACCCGGACCACGAAGTGGCGTTCTCTTTCACACCAGACGAACGAGACCTACGCCGCATCCTGCGGAGCATTCGTCAGGCCAAGCAGACTTCTGACTTCTCGGTATTTTCGCTGCACACACACGAACCGGGCAATTACTGCGAAACGCCTCCGGATTTCATGCCAATTGTTGCCCGTCAGGCTATCGATCATGGTGCCGACGCTGTGATCGGACACGGCCCACATCAACTACGAGGGATCGAAATCTACAGGGGCAAGCCTATCTATTACTCCGTGGGAAACTTCTTCTTCATGGAAAACCAGCAGTTCCCGATCACTCGCGACGAGTACGAAAAGGAGCGAGTCGAGCCCGGCACCCTGACCGAAGCTGAGTTTATGGAACATCGTCGCGTGCATGGAGTGTTCAAGGAGCAGATATGGTACGAAAGTGTGATCGCGGTCAATCGATTCAACGCACAGGGTGTCTTGCGCGAAGTGGTCCTGCAGCCGGTGGAAATGCATTGGCAAAACGAACGCGACGCGGATCGAGGTTTGCCCCGTCTGGCCTATGGACCAGATGCCCTGCGGATATTGAGCCGCTTGCAACGCCTGTCCGCGCCCTATGGAACACAGATCGAAATCGAAGGTGATCTGGGTTTAATCCGATTGTAAATGGGTGGACACCCCAGTTTTTTTCATGAATACCCAGGTAATGCAGCGATCTGAAAGATTACTTCATTGCACCCGTTTCTCGGTGCACTTGACCGGCCAGTCAGCGTTCTGCGAAAACTGACTTTCGAGATAAGATCCATGCCTCGTCCGCCAGACCTAATTACGGCATCAATTTTCGTGCAGAACCTAGCCAACTAAAGTCGAATCGACTTGGCTATTTTAAACCCCGCTCGCTCCAGTGAACGGGGCTTTTTATCGGTGCCCCCCTTGGAACTGCTCGATCGAGCCTTAGCCAAGGCACCACCTTCAGCGTATTTTAACTACTTTAAATACTCTTTAATGCGATCAACAACTTGAGACGGAACACCAATTACCTGCCGAGCATTTTTTGCGCGCGAGTCTTTAACCGCATGACCATCAATGGACGCACCCTCTAGTTCATTGGACTCCGCTAACCGCTCTATTTTTGCAAGTAATGCGTCGTCCGCGGCCATCTTGTGTTCACCAAGATAGCCATTTGAAAGTGTATTTGTGTACCCACTTATCTCACAATTTAGATATTCTAATGCTTTCATACAGCCAGCAAACCAAAAAGCAAATGGATATTTTTTCAGCTCTGAAACTGCGGAATTGCAAGCATATATCTTAATCTTCCCTGCATAATTTTTGTTCAAGCCGAGTCTTGCTAACTCACGCGCAAGATCGAATGCATCAATGGTTGATCCCTTATCCCCTCTGCGGCTTAGCACTCTGCTGCCAGGTGCGCAGTGACCAATTATGTATATAACAGCATCAGAACTAAGCAGTGTTTTTATTTTTGTATTTAGTTTCTTCTTAGAGGTTTCATCAAATGTGAAAAATTCATAATCCAGCAAATCTTCTCGGTCAGGATTTTTTTGTATTTTTTCATACCGACTTCTCGCCCAGTTATCCCTGAGAACCGTCCAATCTTTGTACTGAACAAATGGGTATATGACGACTCTTCTATACGACATCGAAACACTCCATTATACGGAAACCCAGCGATAAAGCTGCAATGCGCACACCTATTATAGCCACTGTTCCCAAAGACGCTCATCATACATCAGCAAGCAATGCACTCATTGCGTAAGGCCGTATCCCCGAGCAAGCTAAACGCTTTGCTTACTTAAAAAACAGCTCACTCCGGAGAATTTAAGTAGTCACACTCTCGCTTTTGGAATACCTTCGGCACCGGAACATATTTCAACAGTGGATATTTAGTTGGCTCAATACTCTCACTGTCGCTGACTTTCGGAGCGATGAGCACGCGCTTTCTGTTGCCATCGAGGTAGAGCACATCAAATTCTTCGGGGCTGATGTTTTTGCAAGGTGAAAAAGTACTGAAGTCAGCTAGATGCGCAAAACGATAGAGCACTTCACCACGCCGCTCCTCTGACGCCATGACTTCGGTGACCAGAATGGAAATATTGAGAAAAACCACACAGTTCGCCAAGTGGCAGATAGAATGACTGAGCGCTCGCTTACTCTTGCGATGTGCCTCACAGGAAATAACGAAAAAAATGAACGACGCTCCAGAAATCACATAGAAAATTGGCTTAAGATCAACCAAGGCGTGAATAAATGTCGCCGCAGTCAGTGTCATAGGCAGTAACGATGGATCGACATGAAAAATTTGATTAATTTCGACCTGAGCGTCGATTTTAGCAAAAAAACCCAACCCACCAAAAACCGCAGCCCAGATCAAAAAATTCGACTTAAGATGCATTAATTTCTTATCAAGCTTCATTTCAAGCAAGCTCATTAAAATATAAAAACCAATGAATATCGACGATGTGAGCGCCAAGACAAACAGAGTTGGGTGTGGTGTGCTGGACTGAGTTGCCGCACCTCCAACAACAACCAATACGAAAGATACAAGAGCCAGTATGCAGAGCGCCCTCATGGTTGCAGCATGGTCTGGCGTTTGGGGTTCAGTGCTGGACGGGGCGGTAGTCTGATTCAAGCGGTGAGTATCCTGCATTGGCAGTTCGATCCTTGCTTCGGGTTTAAGAAGTGTCAGGGCTCTATGAGAGGGCTCATTCTCTCAACGTATCGGCCCCCTTACGTGTCCCTGAAGGTCCGGAAACGCTACGGTGCCGGGCTAGCTTTCGATGCGCCAGAACATACCTAGGGTGCTACATCCGAGAGGCCCAAAACTCAGCAGCACGACACCTTCCACAACTGATCCAGTCGCGTGGTGAAGCTACGACTCATCATCTCCCGGCGCATGCCCCACTCGGGGTTCAGCGGGACGCAAGAATGGTGAGTGTGCAGCGATTTTCGCCCAAGGGGCCGACATACTGATGGTTCTCCGTTCGCACCCTGGGCGTGGGCTAGGAGGTTATTTAGGGCGCTCATGGAATGCAGCAAAAACATCCGCCATAAAATCCATGAAAACGATGGCTCGCTGGGGCAGCAGCCGATTCGCTAACCACAGGCAAGCGTGGGCCGATTTCGATCAGTCGTAACGGGCAGAAACCGGCCAAAAGATACCTCTCAGCAGAGAGCCGTCAGCTCCTGACATCTACCTTTACTGACGGCTTCCCAACCACTCATTTGATCGATCACCGACTGTGTTGAACAGTTGCCATTCTGGATTGTGGCCGGTTGGAGAATTGTACGCAGGCCACTCCCGCGAGAATGGTCGCGATGGCGAAGCCTGCGCTCATGGAAATCGGCTCACCAATCGCGATCCCGATGAGCAGCGCGACCACCGGCGGGATATAGCTGACGGCCGACGCAGCCACAGCGCCGAGCGTTTCAACGATGCGGTAATAGGCGATATAGGCAAAACCGGTACCCAGCAATCCCAAGCCGAAGACCAGGCCAACCCACGCCCGGGTGTCGTCGAATACCTGGGTGATGCCTTCAAGTGGCGTAACCAACAGCAAAAAGAATAACGCCAGACCGATCTGGTAAGTCGTCAATGCCACCGCTGGCAAGCCGAGCGGGCTGATAAACCGTCGAGCATAAACGAACGAACAACCCACGCTGAGCGAACCGATCATCATGTAAGCGATTCCGCTCGGATTGATTACGCCTTCAGCCGACCATGGCTGCGCAATGAGCAGAACCCCCATGAAACCGAGCACAATGCCCAGCACCTTCAGCCCATTGAGTGGCTCGCTACGCAGAAATAGCCAGGCACACAGGAACGTGAACAGCGGAATAGCCCCACCGAGCATACCGGCAATGCCCGAGGGCAACAAAACAGTACCTTTGGCGAAGGCGTAGTAATAGACAGCGGTCGCCAGCAAGGACATGACCACGAAATGAGGCCCATGGCGCCAATGCGCCCAACGTAATGCGCCCTTGTACAGCGCGAAGGCGAGGACTGGCAGGAAACCGAAAAGCACACGCAGCAACGTGATTTGCACCGGTGAGATGCTGTGGCCCGCCCATTTGACGAAAATGAAGTTGCTGCCCCATACCAGGCCAAGCAGCAAAAATAGGACAAAAGAAGTTTTCTTCATGACACTGGCCCTGTGATCGTGCGATTTAATTTCTATCGGCTGGGCTTCTGTTCGCTAACTTTCCTGTTAACTTGAATAGCCTGTTGCTCAGACTAACAGTGCCGTGACCGCACTACCGATGCAGTACTTCTTCTTCTAGCCAGTAGAATTTCTATCATCATGTCCAATAATACCCGTCCCCTGCCGCCCCTCAATGCCTTACGTGTATTCGAGGTTGCCGCCCGCCATCTGAACTTCCGGCTGACCGCCGAGGAGCTGGGAGTCACTCAGGCAGCCGTTGCTCAGCAGGTCCGTGGCTTGGAGGCAAATCTGGGGCTGAAGTTATTTGAGCGATTGCCCCGTGGGTTAATGCTGACCGATGCTGGTCAGCGCTACAGTGTGAGCATCCGCCATGCTCTGGAATTGATTTCCGAAGCCACCCAGACGCTTCGCCCTGAGCCTGCGCACCTGACCGTCAGCGTGACACCCACCTTCGCTTCGAAATGGCTGATTCCGAAGCTGGCATCGTTCACCCAGTTGCATTCGGACATTGATCTACGCGTACTGGCCACTGAACGCCTGTCGCACTTTCAGACTGACGGCGTCGATATCGCCATACGTTACGGTAGTCCCCCCTTCGGCCCTGGTCTCAATAGCGAGATGCTGCTGGAGCAACGAATCGTGGCGGTCGGCAGCCCCGCGTTGATTGAATCAATCGGGATGCCACGCGACTTTGACCAATTACAGCGCTACCCGCTATTGCATGACGCCCACAACCTTTGGCCGCAATTTATCGCGCAGACTTTTGAACACCCGGTGCAGGCTGCACCGAAAAATCTGCGTTTCAACCAGACCTCACTGGCGATCGAGACCGCAATCGCCGGCCAAGGGCTTGCCTTGGCCAATGACTTCTTCGTCCAGGCAGACATTGATGCCGGTCGGCTGACCCGACTGTTTGAATCTGAACTGCATACCGACGCTGGGTATTACTTGCTCTGGCCCCGCAAAGCGAAATCCCCTTCCGCCCTGGCGACTGTTCGGCAATGGTTGATGGATCAACGATAGTACTGCGTCAGTTATTGCAACTCGAATCGTCGGTGACCATTGTTCGTAGAATGACCCGACCGCAGCGAATGACTGCAATGGGTCGAAAGCGACATGAGGACGCGGCTGCGCGAAAATTCGAACCACGCATGACTCACGTGGTTTTGACAACGCCCGCCAGACACTCGCCGATCATCGCTGACGACTCATCCAGCACCCGGAGTGAATCGCGCGCGTTCAGCGCTGCCTGGCGTCCACCATTAGCCTCAACCCAAAGCGCCAATTCCTCAACTGCCGCCCCAAGTGCAAGTTGAGCTTGCACCTGGGCGACCATCATTTTTTGCAGCATTTCGATCTGGACCATGAGTGCGCATCTCCTTGATAGCCGAAGCGTAGCAGTGCTTTTCCATGGTGGGGTTTACACCCGATACCGCTCTGCAATCAGCTTTTCAAGCGGCCTTGGCTGCATGTTCCTCTCTCACTTTTGACGACTGCGATATCTCCAGGCGCAGCGTCACGAGCATTCATCCAATCAAAATACACAGCCATCGTAGGATCAACGTGGATCACGTCTTATGAGATCGCCTTTGGAAGGTGCCATGGGTGTCTTTATTGCCTCACGGATACGGTATTCAAAGCCTGCCTTGGACCTCGCTCAAGTGGCTGCTTTCGCCACAAAATGATGTATTGGCACCGCAACTACCACCCGCCACTGGCAGCCATTCACCAGTAGCGTGAGTGGCCCACTCTGCGCGGGCCAGAATCAGGACAGCCAAATAGAAAGAATGGAGTGTACAGACCCCGCTATGCGTCAATCATCGCATCTGAAATCCCGTGGCCCCAAACGCTGGATATTGAGCCAGAACGAATCCGCCGGCTCATACTGCGCCAGACTAATAGCGTGCTCCTCCCCTCTCTCATCCGCTTCGATCACCAGGCGATTCCAATCGAACTCTGGACTCTTTGAAACGCCATAGGACGGATGAGGGCTGTCGAGGCAGAAACGAATCGAGAACACGCACAGCGGCGAGCCCTGATGGGCATCGCGTTCATAGAGCCGCCAGAAATCAGGTACCCGCGTTTTGCAGCGCTGCTCGGCAAAAGCCAACGCCTCAGGTAGATCATCCCAAACGGCCTGAACGATCCGTTGAGCAGCGACAAGGCGCTCATGCGGCAGCTCACCTTTGCGGTGCTCAACGTAAATCAGCAATCGCCCGAACTGATACTCGCATTGCCATATGCCAGAGCGAGTTTCCCAGTGCCCCAGCATGGATTCGGTGAATAGGTTGATGTCCATATCTAGCCTGGAGAGCCTGTGATGAGAGGCTCGCAGGTTATAGCTTCGTGCCTCGAAAATGAACCGCCCAACACACGATCATTGACTCGAACTCACCTGTGACCACAGGCAACCGTGGGCCGATTTCGATCAGTCGTAACGGGCAGAAACTGGCCAGAAGCGGACCTATCAGAAAAGTTGTGGTCGGTGATACCAACCATCTCAATGCTCGTGACAGCGCCAGAAAGCGCTTGGCCTTTTTCTAGATGCCTATCTCACAAGGCGTCCCCTCCACCGGTGTTCGACACCACTCTTGCAACGCGTCAAACAAGGTAGCGGAGGCTCAGCAGATGGGAAACTGGCCTGCAAATCGCTTATGCCCATTTGCGGTCAAGATTTTTCGCGTGATTCCAATAGTTTGCATCGCAAATCACTTTGCGCTAGTTTGGCCACACGTCGCTACATGGTCGACGGGCTGCCCACCCCTTGAGGCCTCACCGGCCGCAGCTAACCGGATCGAACCATGATCATCACAGCAATCTCTTGACCTAAGCCTCTTCCGGGCATCGGGGATGGCGGGTGGGCGTCTCCGATGTCGCTCCTTGGGAGCAACGGAGAAACTTATGGTACCGACTACACGCCGCGAAACCATCAAAGTGCAGGCCAAGCGCCTGCGCAATTTGTTCGATATCGACCTGACGACTGCCAAATACGTTTTAGCGCGCGGCCCCTATGGCTGTGCCGATTGGGAGGATCTGTGTACCCGACTCGATCAGGAGCCTCATCTTCAAGGTCCGCTGCAACTGGCCGAATTGCCCCAGTCCCCGAGCGCAACAGCATATCTGGCCAAACACCTATGCCCGTTGGCCGCCTCGGTCAGCCAACTGATCATCACCAACCGCAACTTGCCAGAGCTCTGCGAAGCGCTGCGACAAGTGTTCGCGGTACCGGGCAACCCAGTGGCGCTACCGGATGTGTTGCAGGCCATCACGCCAAGTGAGTGGCTACCCACCGACATGGGGCCGGACCCACTGGCGGTGATTCAAAGTCGAGTCTGTGTTAACGGGGCGGATCTACTGCTGTTGGGAACCCGGATTTTCTGGCCGCGGTTATTTGACTTTGATGCAGAGATCACCGTCGAGCCAGTGACTGCAGAGCCCTTTGGCGACGACCTAAAAATCATGTGGGAGGTCGTTCCGTGGTATCAAGCGAGCCGAGACTACCTGTTCCAGTATCAACGTGGAGACGACTGGGACGACCTGCCAGACTTCGTGGAACCGCTGATTCCCGAGTGCGCGCGCATGCAACAGCATGCTCGGTGGTTTGCCCAGTGCCTGAAAGGGTGGTCGCAGGAACGCCACTACAATGACGAAGGGGAGGAATTCATTCCGTTCCTCTACCAGGGCCACGCCTACTTGGTGTTCGGCGTGCCCCGCGCCGAACCGGTGATGCACCCGCCGTTGCGTCGGCAGTACGTCCAGTTCCCGGACGAAGACAGTAACCGCTATCAAGTTATTCTGCTCGGTGGCCAGTTGCTGCAGATCGAGATGCTGATCGTGCCCAAACCAGCCCAATACCAGGATTGGGATTACGCCGACTATCACCAGGCGCTGTGCAACGGATTGCTGGGCGGCGCGGCGGCCGCCGGCTGGATCAGCGCGCCCCTGCACGGTTGGGGTGACCTGTTATTCATCAGCCCCGCCTGCCGCTTCACCCTGGAATGCCAATTGCGGGTGGAGATCAAGCCCGAGCCCAATGAAACGCTCCTTACCCTGCAGACCGACAATCCAGACCTTGCCATGGAAGTGCTGGAACGAGTGTACAAGGGGGATTTCATTCGCTACGAGCACACTACATTCGGTGCGCACTATGCCATGCGCATTGAATTGTCGGCCGACCACACCAGCGTTGATCTGAGCCTGTCGATGAACTGTATCGAACAGACCGTCTTCCACAGTGCCCACCTGATCAGCCGACGCGTGACCCAAAGCGACGGGGACAAGCAGACGCTGTACTGCAATATTGAACCAGCCTTGCTCAAACTGGTGGAACGCCAGCCGCTGAAGTTGCTGAAGAAAGCCATCCGCGAAGGGCAGATCCTGCGCGTCCAAGGGCTGTCCGAGCAGCTACAGGCAGCGCCAACTTTGCAGGCCAGTGGACCAGCGTTCGATCCGACCTCCAACGGGGTAGCCAACCCCCTGGAGGAGTCACTGTTCGATGGTGACTGCGAGTTGAGCTTCCACTCGATCCGCTATCAACGCACTAACTTCTAACCAAGTGGCCAGCGACACAGCGAATGCCGCGTTGCTGGACAAACGAGCCCTTCTATCCTCCGCCAACCAGGCCAGCTCAACGCGCCCAATCGCCAAACGGCGCGGCGGCCTCGACATAACGCAGCACCGACTGCATGTCGCGCCAGCCGACGTAGTCCATCAGCGCTTTGCTGCTCTACTGGTTGCGGCTGACCCAGGTGGCAAAGCCGCGGCTCAGCGAAGCGCGCTGTAACCTTCACCGTCGACCCCTCCTCCCCGTCGAAATGCCTCGCGCAGGATCCGTGACACGCTGTTGGGGTTCAGCCCTACCTCGCCCAGGTGCCCCCTGCGATCAATACGGGGAGAGGCCTATTACGATCTTTTCGGGCCTGCTGGCTGACTACGCTGGGCCGAAATCGTCTTTGGCCGAATTCCGCGTAGCGAGTCCAGAACAGCTCGGATCGCTGCACAAAGATGCCCAGAGTAATGGCATGCACGCATCAGCCCGTATCAACCCGTATCAACCCAAAGCGGTCATCCAAGATAGGCAACTTTCGGCCAATAGTGGACGGTGGACAGTCGAGGGGCGAATGGGTGGCGTCGACCCGGCTAAAGCCTGCCCCTTAAATGTCTGCAAAGGGTTGTGCGTGGCCGATCGCCAAGGGAGCGATGCATATGACAACTAATCCACAACAAGACCATGAGGCGATTAAGGCGAAAGTAATCAATCAGACAGTCATGACCTTCGAGGAAGATAAGGTGGTCATCGAGCCTCAGTACCGGAACATGTGCACGTTCGGTGAAGTGCCTATGATTGACATCCATGTGGATATTGGCGCCAACCGAGCGCTGCGAATTGTCCAGCGACTTTGTCAAGTATCGGACTGAGCCAGTTTGCGTACACATTAATCCTCAGACATTAAATGCCGTCACCTGTCAGCATCGATTGACGGGTTCAACAAAGCACAGGTACAAACACATAGCGATACACTTATACTCAACGCTATCGCGCGGGTTCAGCACTTCGAATAAGCGTTTTCCCGAAGCCTCGAAATTAATAGACAGTCTACAATACCGCTTTGAATGGCTTTCATAAAAAGTCGGAAATGCTATTCTTTGATGGTTGAAGCTATTTATGTGCAACGTATAAGAGAAGGCGAATTTTTTGTGTCTCAAGTCACACAGGATATCGAGTCCCGGTTCATGGAGCGCGGCTATCGCGCTGACTCCTCTCAGCGCGTCGCTATCAAACTTCTCGCTCATTGGCTTGACGATTGGCTGCGCGAACGACGGGTATGGTTACGGGTACCGAAAGCAGGCGTTTATTTGTGGGGTGGCGTCGGGCATGGCAAGAGTTTTGTGATGGACGCCTTCTTCGCCGCAGCTCCGGTCGAGGCGAAGCGGCGCGTGCACATTCACGCCTTTCTGCAGGGTATCCTGGAGCGTCTCAGGCAGCTCTCGGGTCAGCCCGATCCGCTAATGCTCATCGCCAGCGAAATAGCAGCCGACACCCAATTTCTGTGCTTCGATGAATTCCACGTGCATGACATTGGCGATGCAATATTGCTTGGCCGTCTTCTAGCACAACTGATCGATCGGGGTGTTGGGGTGGTTGCCACTTCCAACTATGCCCCCCAATCGCTGTGTCCGAACCCGCTGTACCGGGACCGCTTCAAGCCGACGATCGAGCTGATCGAGCGCCGGTTCGAAATTTATCAACTGGACGGTGGCGAAGATTACCGGCTAAACGCCGAGGGCGGCTACGTTTGGGGTGACCTGGCTCAGGTCGCTGCTGATGTCCAGGATGACTGGGTTGAGCTACGACTGCAGCTCGACTCGTCAGCCGAGCGTAACGTGGTGGTGGAGGTGAATCATCGCCCGATGATGCTACGGGCGCGGCAGCAAGCCACTGCTTGGCTGGACTTTGATGAGCTGTGCCGCTTGCCACGCTCCAGTGCCGACTTTCTCTGGCTCAACCGCACTTTCGAACGGTTGGCCATAACCGCCGTACCGACACTTGAACGTCAGCGAATCGACGTTCAACAGCGCTTTATCAATTTAATCGACATTTTCTACGACAGCGGTATCCAGTTGGTTCTGGTGACCGAGGCAACCCCGCAGGCATTGTTCATCGCTGGGGGACATATCGACTTTGCCCGAACATGCAGCCGGCTGCGGCAACTACAGATACTCGACGCCGCTGCGAGCTCAGATCGAGAAGCGCTCTACGAGCCCCTGCATGTCCACAGCCAGTCGTGAGAGTTCG
The DNA here is from genome assembly GCF_059420225.1 of Pseudomonas sp. GW821-FHT04D07. NCBI lineage: Bacteria > Pseudomonadati > Pseudomonadota > Gammaproteobacteria > Pseudomonadales > Pseudomonadaceae > Pseudomonas > Pseudomonas sp. GW821-FHT04D07. The sequence continues at coordinate 24,234 of NZ_JBWKTH010000042.1, read as the reverse complement.
GTACTGGCCACTGAGGTCTGCTGCGCTCCCGTGGCACTCTGCACGGACAGATCGCGATACTGGTCAGGTTACGATCCACCGCATGCGCCACGTCGGCCTGCTCTTCGGAGCTGGCGGCGATGGGCATGTTCATCTCGTTGATCTGGCCAATGGCTTTGGTGATTTTCGTCAGGCAGCACCCGCATCGTGGGCGATCAAGAGGGTGTCCTGAGCCTCCAGACAGCTGTCGTGCATCGCATGAGTAACGTGCTCGGTGCCCAGGCGGATACGCTCGATGATCTTCGCGATTTCGCCGGTCGATTGCTGGGTGCGGCCCGCCAGGGCCCGGACTTCATCCGCCACAACCGCAAATCCGCGGCCCTGCTCTCCGGCTCGCGCCGCTTCAATTGCAGCGTTGAGCGCCAGCAGGTTGGTCTGATCCCAATGGTGCGGATGACCTCGAGTACCTGGCTGATATCCTGAGATTGTATGGCAAGATGCTGCACATCGTTGTTGGTGCTCTGGACAGTGGTGCTCAGTTTTTCAATGGTGCTAATGGTGTGCTTCACCCGATCTGATCCGATGTGGCTCGACGCACCTGACGAGCGTGCCGCCACCGAGGCGGAGGCTGCATTACGGGCCACGTCTACCACCGCGACCGCCATTTGGTTCATCGCCGTGACGGCCTGTTCAATTTCCTGGTTCTGTCGAAGCAGGCCGCGGCTGGACTCGCCAGTCACCGCGCTCATTTCTTCGGCAGCCGATGCCAACTGAGTCGAAGAGTCATCGATAAGGCGGATCGTATTGCGCAAGCTGTCCTGCATGGCCTTTGCCGATTTAAGCAAATTTGAAATTTCGTCATTGCCTACGATCGCAATATCGCTACGCAGGTCGCCACGAGCAATCGTGTCGTTGATCGACGACGCATATTTCAGCGGTACGACAATGCTGCGGGTAAAAAAATAAGCCAAGGTCAAGGTGACCAGCACTGCGCCAAGGATCATTGCGATGCTGAACTTATAACCGTTGTCATACGTTTGCGCCGAATCGATGCCAGAGCGACTCGCCTCATCGATGTTCAGTTGTATCATTTGATCCAGGGCCTGCTGCATTTGCCTGGAAAGCGCCGCGTGCTCGTCCAGTAGAGCCAGGCTCTCGGCGTTACGATCTTGCTAGCTATAGTCGATGCAGATGTCCGCCAGGCGACTTAGGCGCTGAATGCCATCACTGACTAACTTGAACAGTTGCTGACCATGGTCGTCAGTGACGAACGTGCCGTACCCCTGTATTTGTATGAGCAGTGTCGCACGCAGATCCCGGATGTTCTGGATAACGGCGTTCTTGCTCGCCGCGCTGGACTGACCGGCAAGCCGATGGCTTTCAAGCATCAGTTTCAGAGCTGTGGCGTCGATCCGGTCGGCGGCGATGACGCGGACCATCGAATGCTCTTCAACCTCGGCGGCCATGGTACGGATGGCGTGCAGGTTCCATAGCGAAACCACACCAAGGACAATCACCAACGAGGTAATAACGGGAAAACACAGCGCGGCACGAATCGAAACTTTCATATTTCTGAGCAACATCACATTTCCCTATAGGTGAAACTCGTCCACATAACTTCACTACCAGCCCCGTGATAAAAGGCTTCAGCCAAAAACAATCGATTAAGCGAAGCAGGCCCAGAAAGTCGATAACATCATTAGTTAGCGCGCGCCGACTTTGACTCATCGAATTCATGCAGTTCTGGAAAACAACGATTATGTTTCAGCGCGGAATGAAGTAGGCGACGCCTGAGGTCCATCACGACTTCCGGGGGACGCGCGCCGTGCGGAGGGTCTACTACTTGAAGACAAAGTAATAGAAGAGCCAATAGCTTCATGAATATCCTAAAAGCCGCGCAAGACCTCGCCCGATCAACATGCGAATAACCCAACCGCTCCGTAAAGCAAGTGCAACCCGCCCTTTGGCGTTGTTTAATTCACTGAAGAAATATCCACTTCAAGTTGTTGTGATGCTTGCGCCAGACTTTGGATGGACAGATTGTTGCTGCGAGACCTCCGCGCCATCGTCTCTACCCGCGAAGCTATTTCACCTGCGGCTTGGGTCTGGTTACCCAGCTCCTGAGAAATCTCTTCGACGAGGATGGCTGAACGGTGAGCGCCTTCGCGGATATGGTCCATGGCGAGTCCCGCTTCCTTTGCCAGTGCGACACCCTCATTCGCTCGCGTTACCGCTGCCTGCATACTGTCCACGACCTGCGTCGTATGGGTTCTGATGCGGTCGATCATGTCAGTCACTTCCTGAGTGGATTGCGCAGTCCTGGCCGCTAAATTACGAACCTCGTCGGCGACGACGGCAAACCCGCGACCGGCGCTACCTGCACGCGCGGCTTCAATGGCAGCATTCAATGCCAACAGGTTTGTCTGTTCGGCGATACCTCTGATGACTTGAATAATCGAATGCACTTCCTCGGAAGAATGACCAAGGGCGACAATCCGGGTTGAAGACTGATTGACTGCCTGGACGATGCCTTCGACCCCCGCGATGACATTGGCGATCACCTCGCTTCCGTTATGGGCCAGTTGCTCCGACTGATTCGAAAGGCTCTTCGCATTGTTAGCCTGCCCGGCAACAAGACTGATAGCGGCACCCAGGGAATCCAGTGCCTGTGCCATTGTCACAGCGCCAGTCGCCTGGGCGCCGGTACTGTCAGCGATCGACAGAACCTGATCATTCAATGAACGGGCCGACACCTGCAACGTTTGACCCTGTTCACAGCGTTGCATGCACTTCGCTCGCCAATTCACCTGGACATCCTGCAGCAAACTGACAAGACGCCACTCGGCGCCGTGGTTTGCAGCAACAGGCTCCGGCCTGAAATCACCGTTGCCCATCGTCTGAGCCACAGTGACGGCGTGTTCCCAAACCTTCAACAGCTTCGTCAGATACTGGTTTATCTGCCATGACGTCACCAGCAATCCAATGGCCAGTACGGTGAAACCCCACCGGGCAAAACGCTCGTCAGTGCTTAATGCGCCGAATACGGCGACGGCCATCAGCGCCAGTGTCACGGCAGCCAGAACTCGCTTCGTTCGTATACCCATTCGAGATTTCCTGCGAGAGCGATGGACGTTCAGAACGGCTCGTTGGCCATCATCAGGGTGATGGCCCTGTCCGCCACGGCCATCACCGGTGCATTGGTGTTGGCACTGATGATGTTGGGCATCATCGAGGCATCAATGACTCGTAACCCCGTCACACCTCTTACCCGCAGGTCGCCGTGAAGCACGCTCATCGGGTCATGATCGGCGCCCATTTTGCAGGTGCCTACGGGGTGGTAGTTGCTCTCGGTGGTGCGTTTGAGGTACTCCAGCAATGCCTCGTCCGTTTGCACTTCGATTCCCGGCTGAATTTCTTTGCGGATAATGCTGGCCAGTGGTTCTGTCGCAGCGATCGAACGCAGGTATTTGAGCGCTTGCAGGAGGCGCGAACAGTCGCTGGGATCGCTTAGCCAGTTAGGATTGATTAGCGGATCATCACCAGGATGAGCCGAGCGTAAACGCACAGTGCCACGGGACAGCGGCTTAACCAGGTTGGCCATCAGGGTGAAACCATGGGTTATATTTTCTTCATTCTCCATGGGCCACATCACGCCGACGCCGTAGATCTGCAAGTCAGGGTCCAACAGCGGATCCTGCAAGTTGACGAAGGCCATCGTTTCGGCACCGTTCGAGGAAATGGGGCCGTCGTGAAACGCAAAATAACGCAGCGCGTTGCGTAACGCCGGCCATCCTTTGTCCTCACCGTAGTAGCCATAGGCGCCGTTGGTGGTCATCGACAGCAAAGCGGTGTTGTGGTCTTGCAGATTCTCCCCGACCCCCGGTAAATCGACTCGCACGTCGATACCGTGCTGGCTCAGATGCTCGGCAGGACCGATGCCCGACAACATAAGCAGTTTTGGTGTGGCGAAAGCGCCGGCGGCCAGGAGCACTTCGCCGCTGACATGGGCCTGGTCCACTGATTGCTTGAGCTGATACTCGACACCCACGGCTCGATCATTGTCGAACAGGATCTTGTTGACGCGAGCGCCAGTGATGACCGTCAGCAATGGGTTGTCGAGGATCGGTTTAACGAATGCCGTCGATGCGCTGCTGCGCTCCCCGCGCCAAGTAGATGTCTGCAGGTAACCGACGCCGTACAGATCACCGGCATTGAAATCGGACCTGAACGGCAGGCCCGCCCGCTGCATCGTGCGCACAAAAATGTCGGCAGCCTCAACCCGGTAACGGGGATCTGAGACCTTCAGTGGTCCCTCGGCACCATGTGCATCGTTATCGAAACGCTGATTGCCTTCCTGACGCTTGAAATAGGGTAACAAAACGTCCCAGCCCCACTGCGGTTGTCCGAGTGCCGTGTTCCAACGCTCGTAATCCTGGCGCGAGCCGCGGGTGTAGGCCATGGCATTGACGGAGCTTCCACCGCCCATGACATTGCCTTGCGGCACACGCACCACGCGCCCGTTCATTCGCAGCTGCGGTTCGGATTCGTACTGCTTGACGTAGGGGCTTCCTTCGAAAAGCATCTTGAACGTCGCGGCTGGCATTTTCAGAAGCATGCTTTTGTCCACGGCGCCCTGTTCGAGCAATAACACTCGCTTGCCGTGGTCCACGACAAGGCGGTTTGCCGCGACGCAGCCGGAGCTGCCCCCTCCGACGATGATGTAGTCGTATTTCATGAGATACCTGCGGTAGGGGGGCTCAAACGCTGGGGAAGTAAATCGCTTGGGATTCGAGAAAAGCGTCCAAGCCTTCAGGACCGCCTTCACGTCCCATGCCTGATTGCTTGAACCCGCCAAAAGGAACGTTGGGCGCCATCTGCAGGCCATTGATGGTCACGTTGCCGGTCTTGACCTGGCGTGCAAAGGCGGCAGCCCGCTCGATAGACGCGCTGAACACGCTCCCGCTGAGGCCGAAATCACTGTCGTTGGCCAGGCGAAGAGCGTGGGCATCGTCTTCGTAGGCGAGGATCACCACCACCGGACCAAAGATCTCCTGGCGTGCAATCGTCATTTCAGGCGTCACTTCAACGAACACCGTTGGCTGAATGAAGAAACCCAGTTCCCGTCCTTCGACCCGCGCACCGCCCGTGACGATTCGCGCGCCTTCCTCTAACCCGGTCTGGATATACGTCAATACATGCTTGTATTGAGTAGCACTGGCCACCGGCCCCAAGTGAGTCGTGTCGTCCCAAGGGTCGCCGATCGTCAGGCTGGCAATCGCCTGTGTATAGGCGGTGACGAATTCATCATGGCGCGATCGAGGTACCAGCAGCCGGGTTTGAGCGAAACAAATCTGTCCGGAAAACGGCATGCTGAAATGGGTCAGAACCCCGACCGTCGTTTGCAGGTCGGCGTCATCCAGCATGATGGCGGCGGATTTACCGCCCAGCTCCAAAGTGAAACGCGCCATGCGCTGGATGCACACGTTCGCGATGTCTTTGCCTACCGCAGTGCTGCCGGTAAAGCTGACCTTGTCGACCCCGGCTGACGCCACAAGGTAGGCGCCTTCCTCGCGATCTGCTGTGACGACATTGATCACGCCGTCTGGAATTCCCGCTTCTTCAGCGCATTCGGCCAACACCAGGGCATCGAAAGGTGATTCCGGCGGTGACTTGATAATCACGGTACACCCCGCTGCGAGTGCGGCGCCCAGCTTGTAAGTCAGGATAGGTAGCTGCGCATTCCAAGGCGCAATCAACGCGACGACTCCCACCGGATGACGAACAACGCTGGCCTGGCCTTGGTACGTATCGCGAACCTGGGTGAATTCGAAGGTGTCAGCCAACTGCGCGTAGTAGTCGAGCGTGGTTGGGCCAAAACCGGAAAAAAGTCCTGCAAAGCCCACTGGCGCACCGACCTGTGCGGTCCAGAGTCGCGTGAGCAGCGGCAAGCGATCGTTAACGACCTCTGCAAACTGCCGCAAATGCGTTGCCCGCTGCGGACCTGTCATGCGCGCCCAAGGTCCCACATCGAACGCTTGGCGCGCTGCCGCGACAGCTTGGTCGATGTCGGAAAAATTGGCCAAAGGTACATCGCACAGTGGCGCTTCGGTGGAAGGGTCGATCAGCACGCGGCTCTGGACTCCTTGCACTGGCAACCATTTACCTGCGATGAAAAAACACGAACGAACGTTATCCGACAGTTCTTTTTTAAAGTCGAAGATAGGCTGTTTCATGGCAACTCCCAGTAAGTAGCGATGGTTGATCAGAATTTGTAGCCATAACCCATCACGACGTAGCCGTACCTGACGTCGATGGTCGACCCGTCGCTTTTGCCGGTGCCGGTCACGTGCTCGCTGAGGTCTTTGACCAATCCAAAGGTTGCCTCCCCTCGATCGCCTACCGTGCGTGTCACACCAGCGCTGTAGGATTTGTGCAGTAGCCCAGGAATCAGAATGTTGGCAACGAGGGAATCGCTGGCGTACTGGCGGTTGGCGTAGTTGATGCCCGTTCGGACGGTCCACTGATCATCGAGTTGATAAGCCAGCCCTAGGCGCATGTTGTGCTGATCACGCCAGCCGAAGGTTTGATCACTGTTGAGTGCTTCAACCCCAGACCAGCGGATCAACCGGTAATCGAAGGCGACGGTCAACTGGCCGGTGGGTCGCCAGGCCAACCCGGCACCGAGAATTTCAGGGCTGTCGAGCTTGCCGTCCGAGACCGACAACAGGTCATCCTTATAGCCGTCGAAGCTGGTGGCTTTTTGTTTGCTCGTATACGAGACACCCAAGGTTAGAGGGGCGACGGGGGTCCACAAGGCACCGAGGCGAAAACCATAGCTCCAGGCGCCTTGGGTACCATGGTCGGGCAAGATGGCTGGACCGGCAGGTGTTGGCAGTGCAGTGCCACGGACTAAAAGTGACTGGTACGCCGCGGTAACTGAAACACCCAGCGCGAGTTTGTCAGTAACTTTATACGCTAACGTTGGCGCTATACCGGCCTGTTTGAGCATTGCCTGAAACCGTGGCAAACCTTGGTTCTGAAACAGCGGGCCATCGTAGTCCCAGCCCACACCTGCACCGATGGAGGACACACCAAAACTCAACTTCGGTGAAAGGTCGTAGTTGAATCCAAACTCCGGGATTGGCACTGTTTTGTGGCCACTCAGACGATTGTCCGAGGAGCCATAAGTAGCCTCGTTACTGCCGATGAATAGCTGAATATCACCGTCAACTCGATTGCCTACGTACGCCATGCCGGCCGGGTTGGAAGCTGCGGCCATGGAGTCCTGTGGCAATGCAATTGACGCACCGCCCATCGTTACACTTTTCAGCCCTTGGCCATCGGTATATAGACCATTGGAAGCATGCGTCATGACTGGAGCGCCTAGTGCCACCCCCCCCATGCAACCTGCCAAAGCCCGGACGACGTAGTGCCTGAACATAGTATTCATGATCCCTCTCTTTTATTTTTATGGTGAGGCGACAGCAAAGTGACTAAGCCGGGAACCGGATAGTCGTTAGTGTCAATTTTCAGGGCGCAAACATGCCGTAATTACCCCCCAACTAACGTTGACACCCTGGTGGTTAATTCATGCTGAATCGAAGGCTGAAAGGCTCTGCGCTGCGACTAAGCCAATACTTAATTGGCCACGGGAGGAAGAAGGTATATGACCTCAGGCAACAGCAAATCGAAGACTGAACGCTCGGCAGAAGAAATAGCTCGATCGAATAACAGTCTGCGGGAAGTTCCACCATGTATGGAAAAGTAGGGGCTCGAAGTCTGAGTCATTATTGGCGCTCGCAATCATCGCTTCTTATTGGTCAGAACGTAACGGCACGTAACCGTTGTCCTGTGAAGCGATGGTAGGGAGGCCAATGGACACCAGCAATGCGATCTGGCGCATAACTGTTATCGAATAAACGCATTGCTCAGACGGGTAGCATGAGTGAGCGCACGGCAATCGACCGTTGCCGGATTTCTTCACGAATGATTGAGTCGATAAGCCCCAATGCTTGCTGGGTTAAGAGGTTACAGGGACGATGCGTGGAAGTGGCCAGCCAAAGGCTGGTGACCAGTTCCGGCTCTATCGCTCGAACACTCAGGAGTTTGTCGAGGTGGCAGTGATCGTCACCGATAGCATTCATCGGCAGAACTGCGTGGCCGTGTCCTCGCCGCACCAACTCGTGGATGGCAGGAATGCTCTCTATCTCGTAACGCACTTTGATTTTTCGCTCCACCGTCGCCAGCGATTGTTCAAGCAAGAGACGAATATTGTTCGGCCGTCCCGGGATGATGAATTGCAGCTCGGCGAGCGCTTCAAGGCTGATGGCCCCCCCAATCGTCACATCGTCGTCAGGGGTGCGCGGTGAGATCAGAAACAGCGGTTCCTCAGCCAGCGGCAAGAGATCGACATTCGCCGTAGGCATGGTGTTATAGACCACGCCGCAATCCAGCCGGCCAATGCCAAGCCACTCAAGAATATGGGTCGACAACCCTTCCACCAGGCATAACGTCACACCAGGAAAGTGTTCCCGGAATGCTTCCACCAACGGCACCGTGGACGTGCGCCCCAAACTGGGTGGCCAGCCCAGAACCAATCGCCCTTCAGCGACATTGCGGTGTTGATCAATATCCGCTCGCGCCAGATCAATTTGCCGAAGGATGCCTCGCGAATGCTTGAGCAGCCGAGTACCCGCTGCCGTCAACGTAACGCCGCGGCCGGTGCGCTCGAACAGTGATGCGCGCAATTCGATTTCCAGTTGTCTGATCTGGCGGCTCAGTGCCGGCTGAGTGATGTCGAGGAACGTCGATGCCCGGCTGAAGCTGCCCAGCTCGGCGACCTGACTGAAATATTCAAGCTGTTTGATATCCATCCCAGTCCTCTTCTTTTAGTTGTCAAGGTTGGTTTTTGCTTTTGCCTTACTTACCAGAATGCACTCCGCCGACGCCTATCACAACTCCAGGTCACGCCGAGTAATGCTATCGAAATTCTGCATAGCTGCTAGTCGCGGCGCGCCATTGATCGCGCCCGCCACCAACCCTCACTGTTGACCCCAGCTCGTGACGCATGAGCCTCCAATAAAAACGTAACCGTCCGCCTTGCGTAGAAGACATTTCTCTCGGCAGTTCGGTACTTCAAGAACAGGATTTAAAAGATGGACCAGACAAGCCTGATCCCTGTGGTTCAAGACAGCATTCCCAACGAGCGCGGCCCTGGGCGCTATCAATACCTGACCCGCACCAACCGTGGTACACCTGCCGGTGAGCTCTTGCGCCGCTATTGGCAACCCATTGCCCTGGCCGATGTCGTACCACCCGGCTCGGCGCCTTTCCCTTTACGGATCATGGGCGAAGACCTGGTGCTGTTTCGCGATGACAAAGGTGAAGTTGGCCTGATCAACCGCAAATGCGCGCACCGCTGCGCAGACCTGGCGTTGGGTCGTATCGAAGATGGGGGGTTGCGCTGCCCTTATCACGGCTGGCTGTTCGACGGTAAAGGCAAATGCCTGGACCAACCGGCAGAACATTCTCCGACCGCCAAGGACAAGGTCCGCACTCACTCCTATCCACTGCATGAAGCCGCTGGTGCTTTTTGGGCCTACATGGGACCCGGCGAACCGCCGCTTTTTCCTAACTACCCGGCGCTCGCGGGCGGCGATGAACACCGTTATACCTGCCGTTGGCGCGGTGACTGTAACTGGCTGCAAGCCAGTGAAGGCAACATTGACCCGGTGCATACTTCCTACCTGCATCAGGTGAATCTGACCGACGAAACCATGCAAGCGCGCTGGGGTGTATTTTCAAACAAAGCGCGTCCGATCATCAGCATCGAAGACACCCGATTCGGCGTTCGTCTTTATACCAAGCGCGCCATTGGCGAAACCCGCGATACCTCAATCCGAATCACGAATTACGTCATGCCTAACGTTTGTGCGGTCGGTGGATTTGAAGGTTATCTGGGAGACGGCGGGCTCACCATGTTGTGGGACGTGCCGATCGACGACCACGCACACTGGCGTTGGGAATTCATCTATCACCGCAGCGGGCAACTCGATAAGGAAAGTCTGGAGAAGCAATACCAGGCCGAGAAAGATGAACACGACCGCATGCTGCGCGCCGATGACCCGCTCTTCATGCAAGATCGCGACTCGATGAAAGAAGCGGCCTACCTGGGCATGGGGGAATGCTTCTCCGTGCACGATATTGCGATCACTCAATCCCAGGGCGTCATCCACGACCATACCCATGAACACTTGGGCGCTACGGACGTAGCGATCATGCGCGCACGCCGGATGCTCGACGAGGGCGCTCGCGATGTACTCGAAGGCAAGGACCCACGCGGAGTCGTACGCACCATTGAAGAAAACAACTTCAAAGACATGGTGGTGATCACTGGCGTCATTGACCCTAATACCAGCCAGGAAGCGTTCTGCACGCTCCACTCCGAGGACCAGCTGTTCGCGCCTGAAATCATCGGAGGTCGTGATGTTTGAGGTCATCCTCACCCGCAAAGAGCTCGAAGCAGAAAACATTTTTCTGTTCGAGTTCCAGCATCCTGATGGCAGTGCGTTGCCACCCTTTACAGCGGGCTCGCACATCGACGTGCAAGTCCGGCCGGGGCTGATTCGTCAGTACTCGCTCTGCAACCATCCGGATGAACGCCATCGTTATCAGTTGGGTGTGTTGCAAACCGCAGACTCCCGCGGCGGCTCCAAAGGCATGCATGAAGATCTGCACGTTGGTCAAACGGTGTGGATCAGCGAGCCACGCAACCTGTTCGAACTGGAACCGCAGGCCGGTCATTCCCTGTTATTCGCTGGCGGTATCGGCATCACTCCCATCCTCAGCATGGCTGAAGTCTTGAATGATCGGGGACAGTCGTTTTCCCTGTTCTACTTCGCCCGGAGCGCCGCCAGCGCTGCATTCGTCAAGCGAGTCGAAGCATCGTCCTACAGCAGCAGCAGCCAATGCCAATTCGATGTCGATGACGGTCAGGCGCGCCTGGACGTCAGGGAGTTGCTCAGTCATCCGCAGCCGCACAAGCACCTCTACATTTGCGGCCCCGGAGGGTTCATGGATTTCGTCCTCGGTGTCGCACGTGAACTGCATTGGCCAGAGGCAAATCTGCACCGAGAGTATTTCAGCGCGCCCGCTAGTGGCGAAGAACAAAGCAGTGATCAGTTCGAAATCCAGGTGGCCAGCACCGGTCAGATTCTAGAGGTCGGACCGCAGGATACGGTCACGGATGTGCTGCTGGCTGCGGGTATCGAGATTCCGGTTTCCTGTCAGCAGGGCATCTGCGGCACCTGTGTGACGAGGGTGCTGGATGGCGTTCCTGATCATCGGGACTTCTACCTGAGCGATCGCGAAAAAACATCAAACGACCAATTCACACCTTGCTGCTCACGAGCCAAGAGCAAGCGGTTGGTGCTCGACCTTTAACCCGGAGCCGGCGAGTGACCACGCTCGCTTGCCGGCTCTGCCTAATGCCTGATGGTCTGACTCGCAACAGTCGCCAGAACAACGATCGTGTATTCCGAACAAAAACAACAACGGAGACAACGCATGATTTCTTTACCTCGCTGTATACGTAACGCCGCCATTCCTGTCAGCGCAGCCGCTTCGCTCGGCTGCTTTTCGGACGCCTGGGCACTGGACGTCTCGCCTGGTGCTTACCTGCCCGCTCCGGCCGACAGCAGCATCGCAATGCTGTACCTGGGCGGTGGGCGGGCAACTGAATACCACCCGGAAAAAGGCGCGACCCTGGACCACGACACACAACTGGATACCCGGACCGGGCTGATTCGGCTGTTCCACATGATTGATATCGACCAAACGAGGGTTCAAGTGCAACTCGGCCTGCCTTTTGGTTCGCAAAAACTGAAAGTGAGCGGCAACCATGTCGGTGACGATTCCGGCCTGGCCGATCCATTCGTGGCGGTGACAGCGTGGCCCCTCAACGACACGGTAAATAAACGCTACCTGGGGATCACCGGCTACCTGTTCTTGCCTCAGGGCAGTTATGACCATGACAGCAAAGTCAACATGGGCAACAACCGCTATTCCGCCGCCCTGCAAGCCGGCTATGTACAAAGCTTCGGTGCCTGGCGCGCCGAGCTGACCGGTGACGTCAGCTGGTACGGCGACAATACGGAATCGACGCCAGTCAATCGCACACTCAAGCAAGATCCTGTCTACACCCTGCAACCGTGGCTCAGTTACACCTTCGCCAACAAGGTCACTGCTTCCGTCGGGCTGACCCGAACCTGGGGCGGTGATTCGACCCTCGACGGCGTTGATACCGGGAGACGTTCGGACTCTACCCGCGCGCGTGCCGGATTGGGCTACTGGATCAGGCCAGACGTGCAGTTGTATTCCGAGCTCACTCGCGACCTCCAGGTGGAGGGCGGATACAAGTTCGATTACTCAAGTTTTGTGCGTATTGGCTACTTCTTCTGATTATAGAAAGACAAAGGAACTCCAACATGTCAAACGAACAAAAATCCGCGCTGGTGGTGAGCGCACACTCGGCTGATTTTGTCTGGCGCGCCGCTGGCGCCATTGCGCTGCACACCCAGCAAGGCTACAAGGTTCACATCGTGTGCCTGTCCTTTGGCGAACGGGGTGAGTCGGCAAAAATGTGGCGCAAAGGTGAAATGACCGAAGGCAAGGTCAAGGCCGGGCGTCGAGCCGAAGCGCAGGCCGCAGCGGACATCCTTGGCGCCAGTATCGAGTTTTTCGACATTGGTGATTATCCAATGCGAGCTGACAAAGAAGTGCTGTTCCGCCTGGCTGATGTGTTTCGTCGGGTGCAGCCGGCATTTGCATTGAGCCACTCGCTCAAGGACCCCTACAACTACGACCATCCTTTGGCCACGCACCTCACCCAGGAAGCGCGCATTATTGCCCAGGCCGAGGGTTATCGCCCCGGCGAAAAAATCGTAGGCGCCCCACCGGTTTACAGCTTCGAACCGCATCAACCGGAACAGTGCGAGTGGAAACCCGACGTACTGCTAGACATTACGCCCGTGTGGGAGCAAAAGCTGGCCGCCATAAAATGTATGGCCGGACAGGAGCATCTCTGGGAGTACTACACCCGTGTTGCTTTACAGCGTGGTGTTCAAGCCAAGCGGAATATCGGAATCACGGCCCAGCGCGACATCATTTATGCAGAGGGCTATCAGAGCGTCTTCCCACGTGTAACAGGAGACTTGTCATGAGCGGGGTCGCAATTCGAAATTTACCGCGATTCTCCCAGCAAATAAGCGAGGAACTGGCGGCATTGGGAGTGGCTACAGTCCATGAGGCTCAGGGCCGTAACGGGTTGCTGCAGACCTACATGCGTCCAATCTATAAGGGCGCGGCGATTGCTGGCCCGGCGGTGACTGTCCTTGCTCAACCAGGCGATAACTGGATGCTGCATGTGGCGGTGGAGATGTGCAAACCTGGAGACATCTTGGTGGTGGGATGCACCTCGGAAAACCAAGACGGTATGTTTGGTGACCTTCTTGCGACCTCACTCATGGCTAGGGGCGTGCGGGGCTTGATCATAGATGCAGGCTGTCGAGACGTGTCCACGCTAACCGAAATGGGTTTCCCCGTCTGGTCGCGAGCGATCAGTGCCAAGGGCACGATCAAGGCTACCCTGGGGTCGGTCAATGCTCCAATCGTCTGCGCTGGCGCTTACATCGTTGCCGGCGACGCAATCGTGGCTGACGATGACGGTGTTGTCGTAGTGCCCCATTCAAACGTGGAGAAAGTGCTCGCCGCAGCCAGGCAACGTGAAGCACTGGAAATTGGCAAGCGTAATCGGCTGGCCAGCGGTGAGCTTGGGCTGGACATCTATGATATGCGCCCAACCTTGCAGGCACATGGACTCGTCTATTACGACGACCTCGCTCAGTACCAAGATCAAAACTCTGGCTAAAACACGCCTGTTAAACCGACCCTGATTAATACCGGGGCCGCGTTAAAATTAAACTGAAATGAGCATTCATTGTAAGTGGGCTTGTTTTCCTATAAAGCTCCTCTAAAAAACCTTGATATAACTCATTGAATCTGGCGTTCCCGAGTAACTGGAGTACACAAAGGGCTCCAGAACCGCGCAGGCTGTTATTGCCGAAAATATCGTCGATTTGGACTAGTCGATTTACTCCGAATAGCAGTTAGACAATCGCCGACACTTCGGACTGGAGTTTGACTCGACGTGCAAAGGTAGTTCACACGACCGGATCTTTATGGGGCAGCAATGCCATTCATACCGCGAGATTCGTGCGCTCAATGCTAGTAGCAAATTGAGCGATGCTTTTATTCGATAACAGTCATGTTCCGGATCGTATTGCTGGACTTGGCAGGGATCCCTATCATGATTTAACGGGACGGCGGCAATTAAATACCTCTGCATCCTGACTAATAAGAAGCGATGATTGCGAGCACAATGATGACTCAGACTTCGATCCCTTGCCTTTTCATGCGTGGAGGTACTTCACGCGGACCTTTTTTCGATCGGGCTGATCTGCCGGGCGATATCTCTACCCGCGATCGTGTCCTGCTCGCCATCATGGGCTCCCCCGATCATCGACAGATCGATGGCTTGGGTGGCGCCCATCCGCTGACGAGCAAAGTGGGCATTGTTGGTATCAGTCATGTTCCGGGTGTGAGTCTGGAGTTTCTCTTTGCACAACTCCAGCCCGACAGCGATCGAGTCGATACCACAGCAAATTGCGGCAACATGCTCGCTGCCGTGGTGCCGTTTGCCCTGGAGCGTGGATTGGTTAAGGCCCAAGGCGATGTGACGACATTGCGTGTACTCACGCTCAACACCGGAATGCAGTGTGACATCACCGTGCAGACACCGTATTTCGGTGGTGCGCGGCACGTCGAATATGCTGGTACTACATGCATCGATGGTGTGCCGGGGCAGGCTGCTCCTATTGGTATCAACTTTCTTGAAACCGCCGGATCGGTCTGTTCAGGTTTACTGCCTACCGGCAATCGGCGCGATCGGATCATGTTGCCGGACGGCCTCTCCCTGGACGTGACGTGCATTGACAATGGCATGCCAATGGTCCTCATTCCCGCCAGCGCGCTAGGGCGCACAGGTTCAGAACCAACTTCCATGCTTAACGCCGACGAAGAGCTCAAGACCCGGCTTGAAGCTTTGCGACTGGTGTGCGGCGACTTGATGGGGCTGGGAGATGTCAGCGCGCGCAATTACCCGAAAATGTGTCTGCTTGCACCTCCGCTGAAGGGCGGCAGTATCGTCACTCGCTGCTTTATTCCCCACGTATGCCACGACGCTATCGGTGTGCTGGCCGCTGTCACCGTCGCCACCGCCTGCGTCCTTACCGGCACGGTAGCTGACGGACTGGCCGAGGTGTCCGGTGGGCTGAAACAGACCGTCAGCGTGGAACACCCGACAGGCGAATTCACTCTGGAACTGGGCCTGGAATCTTCCCCCGACGGTCGGGCCCCCACGGTGACGAGTGCCAGTTTGTTGCGAACCGCCCGCCTGTTGATGCGGGGTGAAGTCTTGATCCCACAGGCTATCTGGCCTGTATTCACGGACTGATTCCAGCCTTAAAAAACGTAGCGTTTCACCTTAATCGAGAGTAATCATGACTAGCGATATCACCCCCGGCTGGCTTAATTTTCACCCCGCCCCAAGTAAGCCGTCCTTTCAATTGCCTTTGGGCGCCGTTGATGCTCACTGTCATGTGTTCGGTCCTGCGGCCAGTTTTCCCTTTGCCCCGGAAAGAAAATACACACCGTGCGACGCATCCAAAGAACAGTTGTTCGCCTTGCACCGACGCCTGGGGTTTGACCGTAGCGTGATCGTGCAGGCCACCTGCCACGGCAGTGACAATCGAGCGTTGGTCGATGCCTTACTGCACTCCGGCGGTCGGGCTCGTGGCATCGTTACGCTCAAGAACAACGTAACCGACGAAGAATTGCAGGAGCTTCATAACGCAGGTGTGAGGGGCGTGCGGTTCAACTTCGTCAAGCGACTGGTGGACTTCACCCCTCGTGAAGAATTACAGGCTATTGCGCAGCGTATCGCGCCATTAGGCTGGCATGTGGTGTTGTATTTCGAGGCGCAGGACTTACCTGAGCTTTGGGATTTCTTCGTTGGTCTGCCACTGCCGGTGGTGGTCGACCACATGGGTCGCCCGGACGTCAGTGAAAACGTTGACGGACCGTCATTCGGCCTGTTCCTGCGCTTGCTCGACGAGCACTCCAATATCTGGACGAAAGTCAGTTGCCCGGAGCGTTTGAGTCTCAGCGGCCCTGCGGCCCTGAATGGCGAGTCACATCCATATCGCGATGCCATTCCTTTTGCCCGAAAGGTCGTCGAAACGTTCCCTGACCGAGTGCTTTGGGGGACGGATTGGCCCCACCCCAATCTCAAGGATCACATGCCCGATGACGGACTGCTGGTGGATGTCATCCCACGCATAGCGATCACCACCGAGCTGCAACGCAAGCTACTGGTCGACAACCCGACACGTTTGTATTGGGCATGACTCATCGGCGAAACATGCCTTTTCAACCCTGATTTTTTTACCGGAGCCGCTATGAATCGGCCAAAAGACTACGACGACATACCCGGCACTTATGTGTTCGACGGTAGCCACCATCGTAAGGGCTATGCGCTGAATATGTTCTGCAAATCTCTGGATCTGGCTGAAAACCGGGAGGCGTTTCGGCGCGAGCCCTTGGGGTATCTGCAGCGTCACCCGATGACAGAACAACAACACGCTGCAGTGATGCAGCGAGAATGGCTAGAAATGTTGAGGCTTGGTGGGAACATTTATTACACCTTCAAATTGGCCATCTTCGATGGCTTGAGCATGCAGCAAGCAGGTGCAGCCATGTCCGGCAACGGAATGTCCCTCGAGGCGTTCCAGAAAATGATGCTCGATGGCGGTCGCTCCATCGTTGGCAATCGCAGCAAGAAGGAGCAAATGCATGGCTAACTTAATTGGCGGGATAGGCACATCCCATGTGCCGGCCATTGGCGCGGCAATCGACCATGGCAAGACCGGCGAACCCTATTGGAAACCCTTGTTCGACGGAGTCGAACCTGCACGCGCGTGGATTGCGAAGCACAAGCCGGACGTTTGTATCGTCGTCTACAACGATCATGCTTCGCAATTCGATCTGTCGCTGATCCCGACCTTTGCCCTTGGTATGGGAGCGACGTTCGATATTCACGATGAAGGCTATGGGCCGCGGCCTGTGCCGCAAGTGCAAGGTGATCCTGACTTTGCCTGGCACCTCGCCGAGTCGCTGATTCTCGACGAGTTTGACATGACCCTGGTGACCGACATGACCGTTGACCATGGGTTGACGGTGCCGTTGTCTTTGGCCTACGGGCAGCCTGACGCATGGCCTTGTAAGGTGATCCCTTTGTGCGTAAACGTCATTCAATACCCGCCCCCAACCGGTAACCGCTGTTTTCAATTGGGCAGAGCGCTACGTCGTGCCATCGACAGTTACGACAAAGACATCAAAGTCGCTATCTTCGGCACCGGCGGCATGTCCCATCAGCTTCAGGGCGAACGGGCGGGGTTGACAAACCGAGAGTATGACCTCAAGTGGCTGGATCAATTCGTCAGTGATCCGGCGACACTCCTCAATATCGGACACACCGAATACCTGCGTGAAACAGGCTCCGAAGGTATCGAACTCGTGATGTGGTTGATCATGCGTGGTGCCATGAACGAACGAGTCCGCGAGGTGCATCGCTTCCACCACATCCCTGTCTCCAATACAGCCTATGGTCTGCTGGTGCTGGAAAATGAATGATTCGGACACCGGGGCTCGGGTGCGGATTGCACTGGTGGGCCTCGGCGCGTTTGGACGCAAACATCTGGACGTACTGGCGAACATCGAGACCGCTGTACTTACGGCGCTGGTGGGTACCGACCCGGCGCAAAACCGGTTGCTCGCCGCCCACTACGGTATTGGCAGAACTTACTGCGAACTTGATGAAGCGCTGGCTGATTCCAACGTCGATGCGCTCATTCTGTGTACGCCCACGCCTTTGCACGCTTCCCAGGCCATTCGGTGCCTAGAGGCTGGCAAGCATGTGCTGGTCGAAATTCCGATTGCCGATAACCTGCCCGATGCAGAACACCTGCTGAAGGTGAGCGCCAAAACTCCTTGCGTTGCGATGGTCGGGCACACACGGCGCTTCAATCCCTCCCATCAGTGGCTGCATCAGCAGATATGTGAGGACCATTTACGCTTGCAGCACCTAGTGGTTTCCACACACTTTATGCGCCGTGAAAATCTCAACGCCGAAGGCCAGCCTAGGCAATGGACTGACAGTTTGTTGTGGCATCACGCTGCACATACCGTCGACCTTTTTCAGTATCAGACAGGCAGTGAAGTCATCGCCTGGAACGTGCTGCAAGGTCCACTGGATCCGCAACTAGGGATCGCAATGGACCTCTCCCTGCAACTCAAGAGTAGCAACGGCGCGTTGTGTAGCTTGAGCCTGAGCTTCAACAACGAAGGTCCTTTCGGCAGTCATTTTCGTTTTATCGGCGATCGAGGTACCTATCTCGCCCGTTATGACGAATTGAGCGACGGCTATGGGTTGCCCGTCGACCTGTCGAGCATCGGGCCATATGCCGATGGCATCGAGTTGCAGGATCGGGAGTTCGTCGATGCGATACGCAACGATCGTGCGCCCCGAACCAGTGTCAGTAGTGTGATGAGTTGCTACCGATTGCTGGGTGCGATCCAGGCTTCCCTGCTTGCTCGCGAAAGCTTCACCTCACCCACGGACCGGTTCTCGGTTCGTAATTGATCCATAACCAAATTACAAGGCAGAACAATAATGAATAATGCTGCTGATATTTTAGACGCTATTAAAAAAGGGAAAATGAGTCGCTATCAGGTTTTGATCGTTGCGCTCTGTACTCTTATTGCCGGCTTGGACGGCTTCGACGTGCTTGTGATATCAACCCGCTGGGCTGCGCACCCTGATCTCATTCATTGAAGAAGTGCGCCGCAAGAGCCCATCTGACCAGATGGTTTCCATATCTCAGCATGGCCGGTAGCGACTCTCCTTCTAAACGCGCTCCGCATCGAGGGTGCGAAGTTCCAAGAGGGCATCGGCCAGCGTCCGCCTATCCAACAGGCGCACCACCGACTCATCTACCTCGCCGGCCAAGTTCCCAAAGAATCGTTCGACATTGCAAGTGACGAGGCATCGATGAGGGATATCGCTACGTCCGATCCATGCCCTCTTGTCCCCCAGGGCCGCCTTATAGATTTCGCCGAGTGTGATCGCGACGGCGTCAACGCTTAGGCTCACTCCGCCACCTCGACCCATGGTCGAACGAACAAGACCCGCCTGGATCAGGGGCACCAACAATCGTCTGACAAAGGTTGGATTGGAGTCGACCCCCTCGGCCAACTGAGCGGAACTCAATCGTTCAAAGCCTTCGGCCTGAGCCAGAGCCAGGCTGAGCATCATCTGCAGCGTGGTCGGGAAACGGACATCGATCATCAACTGCTCCAAGTCATTTAAAAATACATCTTTTATTATTGCACATTAATATAAATGTATCTATCATAGACTCACATTTATCAAGGAGAGCTTCCATGTCCGATGAACGTGCAATTCAGGAGGTGCTGGCACGATACGTCCGGGCGGCCGACCACCGAGACGGCGCGGCAATGGCCGACCTCTTCCTGCCTGAAGGCAAGGTCGAACTGTTCTACAACAATGCAGGTACAGCCGAGCCGCTTGGCGAGTTGGTCGGACCTGAAGCCATTGGTGTGGCCGTGACCACGATGATGAAGCCGCATCCGTCGCGCGGGTGGAGTCATCACACCACCCATGACCCGATCATCGAAGTGAATGGCGACACCGGGACGCTCGACGCTCAGTTTGTAGTGTTCAACGTCGTTGGTGCGGCAAAGCCTGAAAGCGGATGGCCCGACGGGGCAAATGGCGCACAAGGGACTATTACCCCGATCGAGACGGGCTACTACCGGCCGATCCTGAAGAAAGTGGATGGGCATTGGATGATGGAGCATCACCGCATCTATCTCGACCTCCCGATGGCTTTCTAGGAGAGGCGATATGAAGAGCGTTTCTTATCGTCGCTTTGGTGGATCCGAAGTCCTCGAATATGGTGAGCTGCCAGAGCCGAAGCTGTCGCAGAACGCCGTGATCGTCCGGGTGAAGGCCGCGGCCATCAACCCGGCCGATATCGCGCTGCAGGCCGGTTTGGGCGAGAGCCTAATGGAGACTTGGTTTCCGGTCGTACCCGGATGGGACCTCGCCGGCATCGTCGAGCGCGTAGGAGCCGGCGTGGTCGAATTCCGGCCAGGCGATGAAGTCGTCGCCTATACGCATCAGGAAATCCTGCATAGCGGCACCTATGCCGAGCTTGTGAGCGTGCCGGTGGAACGCTTATGGCGAAAGCCAAAGAACGCTTCATGGGGCGAAGCGGCCGGACTGCCACTTGCTGGTCTGACGGCCTATCGCGCGGTGATTGATACATTGCGCGTGTCCGATACGGACATCGTTCTCGTGCTCGGTGCTTCAGGAGGCGTCGGCTCGCTGGCGACCCAGTTGGCGGTGGCGTCAGGCGCTACCGTCATTGGAAGCGCCTCTGCGCCACACCAAACTTATGTGAAGTCGATCGGCGCGGAACCCGTCCAGTACGGCGACGACGTTGCTGAACAGGTCAGAAAGCACGCTCCCACAGGCGTGACGGCCATCGTGGATTGCGCCGGCCACGGCGCGTTGGCGAAGGCTATGGTTGCAGCGGCCCCGGGCGCGAGAATCTGCTCAATAGCGGATGGCGGCCCCGGGGTAACAACTGTGTTCGCCCGACCAGATACCGGGATTCTCGCCCGGCTTGTTGATCTTGTTGAAGCGGGGTCCCTCCGGGTGACGGTTGCGGCCTCGTTTGCCTTGGCTGACGCTGCAATCGCTCAAGACGCGCTGAAGGCAAGGGCCTACGGACCAGGAAAGATCGTCCTCGTTCCTAATGCCGCCTAGTGGGATCGGGTGTTACCGGACCTTACTCGTGGGAGAGTCCACATCGAGAGCGACGATCACCCCAGCGGGAATTGCGGAATACCGTACTCCATCAATGGCTGCTAGAGAGGGTGCATGGACTCCACGGTCACACCAGAGTACGCGGAATACCAACGTCGACTTTTTCAACACAATCGGCCAAACCCGGACCTTCACTTTCAAAGGCCGGTGTTCGCTTGTAGTAGAATGCTGCTTTAAACAAAATAAATTTCACCATGGATGTTCAAGCGCTCGAACAAAGCAACGTCTTATCGATCACAGTGGACCAGGCCCATCGCTATTTCGAGATGGTTGTCAGTCTAGATGACGAGACTAAATACAAGCTGATGGCATGGAACGCCGACGGCGCTGAGCTGACTATCAGACTTGGCGCGCTTCACGTCCAAAACTCCAGCGGGCTCGGAGAGCTTGAAGGGATAAACATTGTTGAAAACGTTCTAATCCTTGAGGGTGATTTTGGAGATATGGCGATTAAAGCCACTACGTTTTTGCTCGAAAAGCTGATGTAATTACCCTGCGCGGGCGGAAACCTTGTGGCGTCACAGTGGCTCTGATTGCCTTCGCATCAAGCCCCAAGACACCTTCATCCTCCCTGGTAGGTCGTAGCCAACAACTCATGCCTTCCCACTACTCCATTCAAATCACACCAGCGGGACCATTGCCCGCCTTCTACAGCATCGCCGAACATCTCTGGGGAACAGGCTGTGATGTTGATTCTGATGGTGACTGCACCGCTTCAGATGATCGCCATTGGACGGAACTGACGTTGTCGCTACGTGGTACCCCAGGAGAACGCCTCGACATTGACCCTCTCTCGATCAGCCCCCTTGCGTTGGTAATCCGCTCATCACGAGCAGCTCTCTGCCGAAAAGCGGCTGACTTCATCGTATCTGTTTCTGGAGGCTCCATCGGAGCGACTGTGAATGTCGAGCCCACATGAGCGCGGACGCTAGGTTCGATTCCTGACACTTGAGAGGTCCTTCTGATGCTCCCCTTCCTGCTCCCCGACAGATTGCAAACCGAACGCCTGACGTTACGGCCATTGCGAGGGGAAGACGCGCCTATCCTCTACTCCCAATATACCAACGATGCGGAAGTCGCCAGGTATCTGCCACGGGGCCGGCATAGCGCCCCCTCCCAGACTGTTACCATGATCCACTACGCTACGGAACTCGCAGAGCAACGTACGGCCTATCTGCTCGCTATCACACTAGCTGACAGCCCTGAAGTACCCATCGGCCTTCTCAACCTTGGCGACAGTGAAGAAGGCGTGTCCGTCGGCTTCGGATTGGTCCGCCATCAGTGGGGTAAAGGGTATGGCCGTGAACTGGTCGCCTACCTCAAGAGCTGGCTCCTGGAGCAGACTGGCGTCACGCAGGTATGGGCCTACTGCGACGACGAAAACGAAGCGTCCGCTCGGGTCTTGATCCAGGCCGGGCTGCAACTCAAAGATAAGATCCAAGGCTACGCAGTACACCCCAATCTGTCTTCGGAGCCGCGTGATTGCACGCTGTTTGCCGCCCATCGTGATACAGGAGTATAGGGGTGGCACTTGCCCTTACTACTTGATGGCCCCTTCGGGTTGATTGCAGCCGGTGGTGACAGGCTGCAATCAATCCGACGCAGACAACAACACCGCCCTGTCATAAATATCGCGGCGCCTAGCCCCAACGGCAAACTCAGTAAGCGAGTTCGAAAACACCATGAATGAACGTCAAAAAACAATTAAAAGCAAAATCGACGCCGTGGTGGCCGCTAGCGAATCTGGCGAGATTACCTACAAATCAGAGTGGCTCGGTTACCTTCCCTTCGGGGTGTATCACTGGGTTGAGCACCAGGGCAAAGACGTTTCCAGCGACTTACCCGCGGGATGGACTCTGGAGGACCTAGATAGCCTTGAGCAGACAGGGCTCCTGGAAAAGCTTGAAGCTTATGAGAATCCGGAAGACGAGTTTGATCGGCATATCAGGTATCGCGTTTGTGTTGAACGCGTATAGCGGTTGGTTGATTGCAAGTCGGTCGAGCCCGCGTTCGGCCAAAAGCTGCGGCAGAGCCACTACCCATAGCAGCCAGACGACTCAATCAGTCGGTGCGCTCAATGACGAACAACCGTACCGACCGATACCTTCGGATTTCTGCCAAGATGGTAGCTCTGAAGCCGTCCAAACAACTGAGACGTGTGTATGCCATCCCACCTCCCATCAAATCCTTCAGGTTCAATAGGCTCAGTCATTAGTGCCTTCCCACCCAATCTGAAATTGCAGGCAGATAGCCTTTGCCAAGTGATGGGCAGCACCAGCTTGGCCACCCATCGAGGTATAGAAGTCAGAGTGGGTGAGGATCACTTGACCATTCCATACCGAATTCACCACGAGGGCGATGAGCAAGTCTGTGAATCGCTGACGAGAACGCAGAGCGTCATGTACTCGTGCCTTCTGACACGGCACTACGACGGCCGTGTACGCCAGCGTCAACTGGAACGTATTCTCCCAGTCGCTGAGCCCTGGGTCGTACCCTTCGTTATCCAGCTCACTGGCGAGTACGTCATTGAGGTTCTTAGCACGTGTGAAACCCATCTCCACGCCCTTGACCCTGCGCTTTACGGCACCTTCATCCGGGACAACCCGACGTATTTTCATGCCACGCGGGATCGCATGATCAGCTACTGGGATTGCTACTATCGAACGCAGTACAAGCGTAGGTCTGACTATGTAGGGTTCCGGCTTTTTAACCAGTTCAGAACGTTTGCAGAAGGCGTGTGAGCATCTGAGATGACCCCATAACCGGTGACCTCAAGTCGATGCTGCCAGTAGTATCAGCCAACACCGGAGCTTTGCAGACGCAACACATCACGTAAAAACAGGCGATGTCATGATGCGATTCAGTATCTACAACGGCACGGTTCTGGTGGGCCACTCGGCTCTGGAGTCTGGAGACCCGCCCATGGGTGTTGCTTTCGGCGAATTCGAGCCTGCTGATGGATACGTGGGCATACAGAGCGAGTGCCGAACAAACCACTCCGATCAATCTGCTTTAAACCTCTCCGTTCAGACCCGAACAGGCCGTGTCATTCCGTGTGCTGGCGTGGGCATTCTGGATTACACCGAAGAACGTAAGCGTCCGCCCAACACACCTTGCGTGATTAAACGGGCGCCCACCTGTGCGGCAACAGCTCGGTTATCTCACTC
>NZ_JBWKTH010000041.1:0-49152 GCF_059420225.1 Pseudomonas sp. GW821-FHT04D07 | reverse complement strand
CCATGGAGTTCAAGGCCGACTTCAGCCAGACCACCAATGAAGCCAATGCGCAGACCTTTCCGTTGCGCACCTATACCGTCAAGGCTATTGCCCTGGGAGCGCCGACACTCACCGACATTACCGATACCACGGGTTCCGTCGTCGGAGGGATAACCGTTGCGACCAGCGTCACCGTCACCGGCACCGGTAGCAGCGGTGAACGGATTCAGCTTATGGACGGCAACAACAGTATTGGCAACCCGATCACCGTACCCAACAACAGTACAAACTGGAGCGCCATCCTTACCGGGCTGACCGTCAAGGCCTACGGCATCAAGGCCAAGTCACTCGATGGCAACGGCCTGGAATCGGCGACAAAGGCCTTCAACGTCACGGAGCTGCTGACGCCGACCCTCGACAACGTCAAAGACGCCAACAACAATGAAATCCCGGATACCACCAGCACCTTCAGCACCACCTTGAAACTGTCGGGCCAAGCCAGCAAAGGCCAGAAGGTGGAGATTTTCGATGGCAATGGCGCCAGCGCGGTTTCCAAGGGTGAGGCGACCGCTGATGCCACAACCGGCATCTGGACGCTGACGATAACAGTAGGGATAGGTCCTTGCCGGCTGTATGCCAAATCGCTCTACCACAGCACTAACGTCTATTCGAACGTGCGTACCCTGAACGTCGTGACGGAGGATATACCCGCCATTACTTCGGTCAAGGACCGCAACAATGCTGAAATCCCCAACACCAGCAGCACCGCTGAAACCTCGGTGACCCTGACCGGCACAGCCACCGCGGGGTTCAGTGTCGATCTCTTCGATAACGGCGCTCCCAAGGGCACATTTGTCGCCACCGGTGGCATCTGGAGCAGCACGCCTATCACCGTTGCTCCAGGCCCTCACAGCTTTACCGCCAAGGCCAAATATGGCAGCGAACCGGTGTCAGGGGCCTGGACCTTTAACGTCGTGACCCTGACTGATCAGCACAAACCCTATATCCAGGAAGCCGAGAACAACGGCACCGGTACGACACTTGACCTGACCACGTTCACGGGCAATGCCACCGTCAAGGCCAGCCCATGGCCGGGTATCAAGATCGGGCAAAAAGTCTGGCTGCGCTGCCGGGGCAAAAAGGCCAATGGTGATGATCACCTCATCACCCTGTACACGGCTTCAGGTGTAACCGACGAGGAAACAAGGAACGGACTCTCAAAAAGCGTCACGCGCGCGGAGTTGGAATTGTTGGGAAACAACACTTCGTTGACGGTGGAGCTCAAGGTCACCTTCAACGGTTCCAGCACGGAGAGTGAGGCCACTGTCTTCCCGCTGCGCACCTACAATGTAATGGTCAAAGCGCCCGTCAGCATCGATGTCGGAATCAGCCCAACCCGGCACGCGTTGAGTCCTGACGGGGCCTATCTCTATGTCTGTATCTTTGAGGCCAGAAAAATCGCGGTGGTCAGCACAGCGACTTATACGGTCGTAAGAACCCTCGACTCGCCAGAGCCGACGCTCGGTCCGAACGACATCTGCATTTCCCCGGACGGCAGACGGGCCTACGTCTATCTAACAACCAACTTTGTAGGAGGCCCGCACGCCATTCGCACCCTTGACCTGACGACTTATTCATTCACAAGCGAAAGGATTGCTCCGCCCGCCACAACCGACGCCATAGCGCTGACAAAAGACGGGGCTCAGCTATATGTCAGGAGAATCGGCTTCATATCTGTACATGACGCAATCACACTTTCAGTGATTGGAACAATCGCTCTGCTTGGCATCGTTGACCAAAATTTTATCAGTTTCAGTCCAACGGGCGCTCGCGGCTACTACACATCGGCCTTAGGCACCGGTCCAAGTACGGTCGAGGTTCTCGATACCGTGACTCATTCCGTGTTACGCAGCATTAGCCTTCCGACCGTATATGCCACTTCCCTGGCACTTAGCCCAGACGGTACCCGCGCATATGTGGGACATAACCCCAACCATTATGGTGGTAGCGGTGGATACTCAGTGTCTGTTCTGGACACGACGACGGAACGCATTATTACAAATATCAACGTGCCTGAAATGAATGCAGACCTAGTCTCCTGGTTTAGGCTCACAAGCAGTCCAGATGGCACACGTGTCTATTTGTATGGATATCATCATCGTCTCATAGCGGTTATTAATACGGCCACGCTAACGCTTATGCCCAGCATCCCAATACCTGACGAACTGACAGGCAGCGGCGTGGTCCACATCAACCACAGTGCAACAGGCACCTATCTCTATGCATCCATGGCAGGAGGGCATCAGTTGGGCATTATCCCGACACCTTCTTGATTGGCTTCCTTGGTAGCCGTCCGTTCTGCAAGCACCGTCGACCAACGGCGAGCAATTGACTAATTGATTCCAAGAAAAGGTGACTGATTTGAATAGCACTTACTTAACGGCTAACCGACTGATATAGCTGAAAAAATAAAAAAGGCTGGCCTTGGTCTACGGTGATAGTTGCGAACACACACCGACCAAGCAAGTAGTCCTAGCTGGAAAACCAAATCGGCGGCGTTCAACGCTAACGGTCGAAATTTTTAAATTGTTATATCAGGAACAGGAACCCCCTACGCAGTCAATATAGACGACATCCGCATTCGATCCATCTGATCCGCGATGACGGCGAGCCCCGATCGGTAACTAACAGACCCGAGAAAGACAGCTAAAGAAGCACCGCGAATAGCGGTGCTTCTTTATATCGACGCCCGGCCCACCTCCCCCTAACTCCACCTCTGACAAGGCTTGGCAAGCTGCTAAAGCAAATCTATTTTTCCAGCGCAATTGGAATATTGACAAGAATATTGTAGCTCGCATCACGACTATCTTTAGCACGCAATTGCAACAACCCATTATAGGTTCCCTGCGCCAAGCTTGTATTGTCGACGGGATCATAGGAAAATTTTAAATGCAGGCCACCTCCTCCCGAGCAAGCGGAATTTTTATTCATCGGCCCATAGACACACCCACCAATAGCACGCTGCCCTCTGAATTTCACAACATGCTCCGCGCCCTGGAAGTCTTTCAACTTTACTGTCAGCGGACTATATCCAGTGCTTGGGTTTGCGGCTAATTCAGTTGGGCCGACCTCGGGCGACAAGGCAATGAAGCCTGCCGCAGCCGCCGCACTAGATGTATTCAAGCGATGTTTAATCACGTGGCTTTCGCCACGGCTGACGAAAATCAATTTGACACCCTCCAGAGGGGCATTATAACCAGCCATCCTGCCAGCTTGCTCTTGCCAGAGCCTTGCCATATCGGCCGTCTGTTTATTCCCCAGAGGCAAATCATAATCATCTTTAACATCAGGAGCGGAATAATAGGGTGCGTTATTACCACACAAAAAGGTTTTTGATTTTCCGTTGCTATAACCAAATTTATAGCTATCGGAGCCACTATTGCAGTGAGAGCCGCCCACATTGTGACCTAACTCATGACGAAAGGCTGCAGCAGCAAACCAGCCATTAGCCGATGTGTATCCGCTCACATAGGCCATACCAGAAGGGCCTGAACCTGTCCCTGTGATTGCCATATTCACGTCCGTTCTGAAAAGGCTGCGATAGGGCGCCATGCTATCCTGCCATTTCTTCAACCCGGATCCAGTGGTGTCATAACCCGCTCCGGCATCGAAAATCAACACCCCCCCCAATGACAATGTAATACCGAGTATCTTGGAGTTATCCAGCCCTTCTCTCGCCATTTCAACTTGTGCCAGCGCATAGGCCACAGGATCCACATCCAACTTACCCAGTGCATAGGTGGAATAGGCGACCAGAATTTCTATACTCTTGTTTTCCAGGGGGGACGAGCTATTTTCCGAAACAAACGAATCACCTTCCGCACTCGGCACCGTATCCCCCTCATAAGAGAGTTTATGTTTGCCGAGATCAACAACTCTCTTTCCTTTCGATCTATTGATTATCATTACTTTACTATCATTCGGAAAATCCGTGATTGCCAACACATCCTGATCAGGTGAACTCACCATCACGATCGACCCCACCTCGCCTTTTTCATTTCTGAATCGGCCATTTTCTATCAAATACCCTTGCTCCTCCCGGTGCCGAGTGACAATGGCCTTATTTTGACCAATGATAGTTGAATACCATTCAGGGTTGCGCGCCGACAAGGGAGCCATAGAATCATTCGTAGCGTTATGACCTGCCGATATATCCATGCTGTCCTGCGCATGGAGAAAAGACGCGCACGCCAGCAAAGCCATGACAGAGAGTTTCAAGGGTGCCTTCATTATCTATGACTCCTTAATTTCAGGGGGCGGAAAGTCGTGACTGTATAAAAAGGGTGCGACTGTACGCAGGTTGGCAAACCGGGCATGAACCAAACCGACAAACGCCGGCGCTCCCTATTACTAAAATGCACTGCCTACAACTGAACGATATAACCCGAACAAGCCCAGCGCCCCGCTCGCCTGTCGTCGTGCCCCCCCACATTTTTTGCCCCCTGGACGACTGTATCCATTAGCGTTGCACGGCAACATCATTTCTTCTTGATTTCAAAGACGCCGTGTACGTGTTGCCCTGTCGAAAAAAGCACAACGCTGAAAGTGCCTTTCGCCTGTTGTCCCTCGATATAGCTTTCAAAAACAATCTCGCCACTCTCTGCAGCATTTGTATACTCGCCCATATCAAATTGAATACCAACGGGCTTTCTAAAACCGACTTCATATTTTCCTGGACCGCCTACGTCATCGGGATCAATAGAAACAAAATTAATATCTTTATCGAGCCCAGCGAAACGGTTGGTAAAATCCGAAAAATAATCAACTTCAACCGAGGAAAACTCAAACCTCGGATGCCCCGCAACAACACTAGCTGTTATTGAACCTGTTGCATTACGGGGCGACTTGAAGGTTTTTTTTGCGTTCATAATCCATGACTCCTCTTGAGAAAATAGAAAAACAAGACTGCTTTCCAAGACTAAACATCCGGAGCGTTTTGCCTACCTGTCAGAAATGACAGTTCAGACAAACGGTCCCTCCCCCACGAAGGACGCCTGATCGTTCAGAGCCGACAGAAAAAAATCGGCCCGGCGGCTCTCAACGGATCACAAGCCCTCACCTGCCCAAGCACAAACTTTGCGAGATTTCGCCCCCGGCAAATGGCTACACTGCGCAAGTGGAGCGGGCGCAGGATGCGCACGCCGAGAATCGAAGATGGGCGTATCTGCCGGACGCTGTATCTGACGGAGACTGTTGCGTGCTTAAAAACCTGGGCATCAAAGGCCGCGTACTACTGCTCACCCTGCTGCCGACCACCTTGATGGCGTTGGTACTGGGCGGGTATTTCACCTGGCTGCAACAGTCCGACCTGCAGACCCAGTTGCTGCAACGCGGCGAGATGATCGCCGAACAGCTCGCGCCGCTGGTCGCGCCGGCCCTGGGCCACAACGATGTCGACCTGCTGGAGCGTATCGCCACCCAGTCCCTGGAACAGGCCGACGTGCGCGCCGTGTCCTTTCTCGGCGCCAACCGCGAGCAACTGGCCCATGCCGGCCCGAGCATGCTCAACCAACCGCCCATCGGTAACAGCAGCCACTTGTTGCAGCGCACCGGCAACGATGCCACCCGCTATCTATTGCCGGTCTTCGGCCGGCACCGCAACATCTCCGGCGAAGTGGTGCCGGAAGAAGCCGACCGCCTGCTGGGCTGGGTCGAGCTGGAACTGTCCCATAACAACATGCTGCTGCGCGGCTATCGCAGCCTGTTCGCCAGCCTGCTGCTGATTGCCACCGGTCTGCTCGGCACCGCCTTGCTGGCCCTGCGCATGAGCCGCACGATCAACGCGCCACTCGGCAAGATCAAGCAAGCCGTCGCCCAGCTCAAGGAAGGCAACCTGGAAACCCGCCTGCCACCGCTCGGCAGCCAGGAACTGGATCAATTGGCCTCGGGCATCAACCGCATGGCCGAGACCCTGCAGAACGCCCAGGAAGAATTGCAGCACAGCATCGACCAGGCCACCGAGGACGTGCGGCAGAACCTGGAAACCATCGAGATCCAGAACATCGAACTGGACCTGGCGCGCAAGGAGGCCCTGGAGGCCAGCCGGATCAAGTCCGAGTTCCTCGCCAATATGAGCCACGAGATCCGCACGCCGCTCAACGGCATCCTCGGCTTCACCCACCTGTTGCAGAAAAGCGAACTGACCCCGCGCCAGCTCGACTATCTGGGCACCATCGAGAAATCCGCCGACAGCCTGCTGGGGATCATCAACGAAATTCTCGATTTCTCGAAGATCGAGGCCGGCAAGCTGGTGCTCGACAGCATTCCGTTCAACCTGCGCGATCTGCTCCAGGACACCCTGACCATCCTCGCCCCGGCGGCCCACGCCAAGCAGTTGGAACTGGTCAGCCTGGTCTATCGCGATACCCCGCT
Organism: Pseudomonas sp. GW821-FHT04D07; assembly: GCF_059420225.1. Taxonomy (NCBI): domain Bacteria; kingdom Pseudomonadati; phylum Pseudomonadota; class Gammaproteobacteria; order Pseudomonadales; family Pseudomonadaceae; genus Pseudomonas; species Pseudomonas sp. GW821-FHT04D07. The sequence goes on along the minus strand of NZ_JBWKTH010000041.1, from coordinate 42,741 downwards.
CTCGCTGATCGGCGACCCGCTGCGGCTCAAGCAGATCCTCACCAACCTGGTGAGCAACGCGATCAAGTTCACCCGCGAAGGCACCATCGTCGCCCGGGCCATGCTCGAAGAAGAACACGAAGACAGCGTGCAGTTGCGCATCAGTGTCCAGGACACCGGCATCGGCCTGTCGAACCAGGATGTCCGGGCGCTGTTCCAGGCCTTCAGCCAGGCCGACAACTCCCTCTCACGGCAACCCGGCGGCACCGGCCTGGGGCTGGTGATTTCCAAGCGTTTGATCGAACAGATGGGCGGCGAGATCGGCGTCGACAGCACCCCGGGCGAAGGCTCCGAGTTCTGGATCAGCCTGAGCCTGCCCAAGACCCGCGACGACATTGAAGACCTGCCCGCGCCCCCCTTGCTCGGGCGCCGCGTGGCCGTCCTGGAAAACCATGAACTGTCACGCCAGGCCCTGCAGCACCAACTGGAGGATTGCGGCCTGGAAGTGACCCCGTTCAACAGCCTGCAAAACCTCGCCAATGGCGTGACCGGGGCGCACCAGACCGACCAGGCCATCGACCTCGCGGTCCTCGGCGTCACCGCCCAGGAAATGCCGCCGGAACGACTGAGCCAGCACATCTGGGACCTCGAACACCTCGGTTGCAAGGTCCTGGTGCTGTGCCCGACCACCGAACAGACGCTGTTCCAGCTCTGCGTGCCCAACCCCCACGGCCAGCTCCAGGCCAAGCCGGCCTGTACGCGCAAGCTGCGCCGGGCCCTGGCGGAACTGATCACCCCGCGCCCAGCACGCCTGGAGCCCATCGAGCCCCTGGGCAGCCGGGCACCGCGGGTGCTCTGCGTCGACGACAACCCGGCCAACCTGCTGTTGGTACAGACCCTGCTCGAAGACATGGGCGCCTGGGTGCTGGCAGTGGACAGCGGTTACACGGCGATCGACGCGGTGCAGCGCGAAGCCTTCGACCTGGTGCTGATGGATGTGCAGATGCCCGGCATGGATGGCCGGCAAAGCACCGAGGCGATTCGCCAATGGGAGCATGAACGGCAAAGCACGCCGCTGCCCATCGTCGCCCTCACCGCCCACGCCATGGCCAACGAAAAACGCGCCCTGCTGCAAAGCGGTATGGACGACTACCTGACCAAGCCCATCAGCGAGCGGCAACTGGCCCAGGTGGTGCTCAAATGGACCGGCCTGGCCCTGCGCAACCAGGGACCGGAACGCGGCGGCGAACACAACCGCGCCGGCAGCGAGCTGCTGGTGCTCGACCCGGAAGAAGGCCTGCGCCTGGCCGCCGGCAAGCCCGACCTCGCCGCCGACATGCTGGCCATGCTGCTGGCCTCGCTGGAAGCCGACCGCGAAGCGATTCGCCAGGCCCGCAACGCCAACGACCACAACGCCCTGATCGAGCGGGTACACCGCCTCCACGGCGCCACCCGCTACTGTGGCGTGCCGCAATTGCGCGCGGCCTGCCAGCGCAGCGAAACCCTGCTCAAGCAAGACGCGCCCAACGCCCGCCAGGCCCTGGACGAACTGGACATCGCCATCGCCCGCCTCGCCGCCGAGGCCCGTGTCAGTGCCTGATCCCGAGTAAGCGGATCGAAGGTCATACGCCGCTGCCATTTGCGCGGCGTCTGCGTGCTAGCATACCGGCCATATTTGGAGGACCCATGGTCGAACACGATTTCCGCTACAGCCTGATGAACCCGCAACACACCCTCACCGAATGCCGCGCCCTGGTGCCGGGACGCTATCAGGTCACCGGCAACGGTGGTTCGATCCGCGCCGACGATGTCCTGCTGGTGACCCTCAAGGGCAGCAAGGACTTGTCTATGCGCCTGACCGTGGACACCGTTCGCCACCTGATCAATCCGCCAGGCCAATGGGTCGCGGTGGCCAAGGGGCCGGTCTTCGGCGAACTGGCGATCCACCAGTGGCAGGTCAACTGCGACAGCTGCGCCAAGCAACTGAACTTTGAATTCGCGGTGGACGCCAAGCTCGGCAACCCCGCCCAAAAACCAGCCGCCACGGCGCGTATCGCCGAGTTGGGCTGGACGACACAGGGCGAGAAACACCTTTGCCCGAGATGCCAGGAGGCAAAGTAATGAAACGCGCGGTGATTCTGGGAATGTTGGGGGCCGGTCTGTACGGCTGCGCCGGCGAACAGGTGCAATTGCAGCAGGATCACAGCTACGTGCTGGAGTGGATCGGCGAACGTCCGCTGATCGACAACAGCCATCTGACCATCACCCTCGGTGACGATGGCCGGGCCTATGGCACCGGCGGTTGCAACCACTGGTTCGCGCCCTACACCCTGGACGGCGGGAACCTGAGCTTCGGCAAGGTCGGCAGCACCCGCAAGCGCTGCGCACCCGCATTGATGGAGCAGGAAAAGCGCTTCCTCCAGGCGCTGGAGAATGTCCAGCGCTGGGATATCTCGCCCATCGAGCAAGTGCGTTTCTGGCCACAGGAAGGCAAGCCGCTGCGGCTCTGGTCGGAAGAAGGCTGAGACTCAGCCACGCAACGCCTTGAGCTTGGCCAAGACCCCGGCCGCGGTCTGCTCGCCCATCAACTGCTCGCGAACCTTGCCCTTGTCGTCGATGATGTAGGTCACCGGCAAGGCTTCGCTGCGCGGCAGGTCGAAGAAGTCCGCCGGGTCCTGGGCCAGCACCGTGAAACGGATGCCCAGGGTTTCGCCGGCCTTGCGCAGGTCATCGCCCTGCAAACCGTCGAAGTTGACCCCGAACACTTCCACCGGCTGCCCTTTGAGCTGCTCGGACAAGGTGTTCAGCTCGGGGATTTCCGTCCGGCACGGACCACACCACTCGGCCCAGTAGTTGACCACTTTCCATTGTTTATCCAGGCGCTCGGACGCAACCTTCCGGCCGTTCTGGTCAACGCCGTAATCGTTGCCACAACCGCTCAGCAGCAACGCCCCCATCATCGCCAATGCGGCGACCCATCGCCTAGCCATGTGCACAATCCCCCATCAATTGAGTCATCGACTGCGCCCCTTTACCTCACAAGGTTCAGGAGCACTCGTCAGGCAGGTAGAATACCCGCCACCTTACGCAAGATGCGACCCGCACATGACCGATCTGACGCTTTATCACAACCCGCGCTGCTCGAAATCCCGCGGTGCGCTGGAACTGCTCCAGGGCCGTGGCCTCAACCCCACCGTCGTGCACTACCTGGAAACCCCGCTGAATGCCGCGCAGCTCAAGGGTCTGCTGGGCAAGCTCGGCATCGGCGCACGGCAATTGCTGCGCACCGGCGAGGACGAGTACAAACAGTTGAACCTGGCCGATAGCCAGCTCAGCGAAACGCAACTGATCGCCGCCATCGCCGCACACCCCCGGCTTATGGAACGGCCGATCCTGGTGGCCGGTGACAAGGCAATCATCGGTCGTCCACCGGAGAATGTGCTGGAGATCCTGCCATGAGCGCGCCTTACGTTCTGGTGTTGTTTTATAGCCGTAACGGTTCGACCCGCGAAATGGCCCGGCAGATTGCCCGCGGCGTCGAGCAGGCCGGCCTGGAGGCGCGCCTGCGCACCGTACCGGCGATATCCAGCCAGTGCGAAGCCGTGGCGCCGGAAATCCCCGAGGAAGGCGCACTGTATGCCAGTCTCGACGACCTGAAGAACTGCGCGGCCCTGGCGATGGGCAGCCCAACCCGCTTCGGCAATATGGCGGCGCCGCTGAAGTACTTTATCGACGGCACCAGCAACCTGTGGCTGACCGGCGCCCTGGTGGGCAAGCCGGCCGGGGTCTTCACCTCAACCTCCAGCCTGCATGGCGGCCAGGAAAGCACCTTGCTGTCGATGCTGCTGCCGCTGTTGCACCACGGCATGCTGGTCACCGGCCTGCCCTACAGCGAGTCGGCCTTGCTCGACACCCGTGGTGGCGGCACGCCCTATGGCGCCAGCCACCATACCGGGGTCGACGGCAAGCGCGCCCTGGACGAGCATGAAATCGCCTTGTGCCGGGCCCTCGGCCTGCGCTTGGCGAAGACCGCCCTGAGCCTGGAGAATGGCCGTGGCTAGAAAGCCCAAGGTGTTGCCACCCCAGGCCTGGCTAGAACCGCGCGTGCGCTGGAGCCGTGCATTGGCGTTGGTGTGCTTTTTCGGTCTGATGGTCTTGTTGAGCGTCTATGACCTGGTGTTCGCCGACCTGCACGGCGCGCGGCCCTGGGTCATCTTGCTGATCGAGCTGGCGCCGCTGCTGCCCTTGTTGCCCGGCATGCTGATGGGCAGCGCGCGCGGGCACTCGTTCACCTGTTATGTGGTGAACCTGTACTTCCTCAAGGGGGCGTTGGCAGCGTTCGATCCCAATCGGCAGCTGTTCGGCGTGCTGGAGATGGGCGCGAGCGTGGCGGTGTTCTGCAGCGCGATGGTGTATGTGCGCTGGCGTCACCAGTTGAATCGGCGGCTGGCCGGGGAAGGCCAGGTTCAAGCGGCGTAAAGGCTGAACACGGTCCTGTAGGAGCCGGCTTGCTGGCGATGGGGCCAGTCAGCCTTGCATCGCCTGAGCGGCCGCCATCGCCAGCAAGCTGGCTCCTACAAGGTTTCGGGCATGGCGATAAAGGGTATCAAGGCCATGATTTTTTGTAGGGGCAGGCTCAATGATTGGTGGTGTAGGCCAACATCATCGACAGCTGGCACATCGGCCGGCCACTTTCGGCATGCCACTGGTTGAAGGCATCCTGCACGATCGCCAGGTCGCGCAGGCTGGTGGGCACCTTGTCGACGATCTTCTGTGCATTCAGCGCCGCCACCACGTCATAGGTCGGAACGAAGGTGTCCTTGCCCACCATCCGCAGAAAACGCGGCGCCGACAGCCCGCCCAACTGATGACCATGCTTGGCCAGGTACTTCCACAATCCAGTGATTTCAGTCACCGGCCAATCGGCGATCAACGCGCCGAAACTGCCCTTCTCCTTGGCCACGTCCAACACCATCTGCGCATTGCGCGGCACGCTCTTGAGCTTGCCCAGGTGACGAATGATCCGCGCATCCTGCATCAGCCGCTCCAGATGCTCGGCGCCCATCAACACCACTTTTTCCGGGTCGAAGCCAAAAAACACTTGTTCGAACACCGGCCACTTGGCGTCCACCAGGCTGTGCTTGAGGCCGGCGCGGAAAACCCGCAAGGCGATCATCGACAGGTACCGGTCGTCCGGCAGCTCACGCAGTTGCCGTGGGCTGGCCGGCACCGGCAATTCGGCCTCCAGCGCCGCCGCCGAACCAAAGCGGTTCAGGCAGTATTCGTGCAACCATTTGTAATCGCGCATTCAGAGGTTCACTACGTTAACGAAGCGCGACGCGGCGGTCTCATCGATTCGAAGGTGGGTAAAGTCGAACAGGTTGCGGTCGGCCAGTTGCGACGGCACGACATTCTGCAAGCCACGGAAGATGCTTTCGGTACGCCCGGGGGTCTTGCGTTCCCACTCCTGGAGCATTTCCTTGACCACCTGGCGTTGCAGGTTTTCCTGGGAGCCACAGAGGTTGCAGGGAATGATCGGGAATTGCTTGAAGTCCGAATAGGCCTGGATGTCCTTCTCGCTGCAATAGGCCAGCGGCCGGATCACCACGTTGCGCCCATCGTCGGCCCGCAGCTTGGGTGGCATCGCCTTGAGCGAACCGTTGTAGAACATATTGAGGAAGAAGGTTTCGACGATATCGTCGCGGTGATGCCCCAGGGCCATCTTGGTCGCGCCGATCTCATCGGCGAAGGTATACAGCGTGCCGCGACGCAGACGTGAGCACAGCGAGCAGGTGGTCTTGCCTTCAGGGATCAGTTCCTTGACCACCGAGTAGGTGTCCTTCTCGACGATGTGATACTCCACGCCCAGTTCTTTCAGGTAAGCGGGCAACACATGCTCGGGGAAACCGGGCTGCTTCTGGTCCATGTTCACGGCGACGATGTCGAACTTGATCGGTGCCACTTTCTGCAAGTGCATCAGAACGTCGAGCAGGGTATAGCTGTCCTTGCCGCCGGACAGGCAGACCATGACCTTGTCACCCTCTTCAATCATGTTGAAGTCGGCGACCGCCTCACCCGTTTGCCGGCGCAGGCGTTTCTGCAGTTTGTTCTGATTGACCGAAAGAGTGCCCATAGCTCTTGCCTTAACCCTTGAAATCCGCGCGAGGTGTGTCGAAAAGCCAATTATTTTACGCATAAACCCACGACAGGCGAAGACTCCGTGGTGGCAGGGCTGCTTGGGGGTGGGAGCTGCTTGTGTGGGAACCGCTCCCACAGGCTCATAGATTCACAGGTCCGGCACACAAATACGACAATGCGATTACAGCCCCGCCCGACAGTTCGATTTGCTCTAAAGCGCGCCCCTCAGCCTCCCTATACTGCGACATAAGGTCGCATATAAATCCAGACCTGACTTCGGCCACTTGGCCCGCAGGCGCTCCACCGGGGGGCGATGGCAAAAACAAAAGGAGTGACTGACATGATCCATCACGTAGTCGGACTGTTCACCCACCCTGATCAGGAATGGCGACAAATCCGTGGCGACGCCGAGGAAAGCATCGGCCACATGTACCTGACCCACACCTTGATCCTGGCGGCCATCCCAGCCATTTCGGCGTTTATCGGCACCACCCGGATCGGCTGGGTCATCGGCAACCGCGCGCCGGTGATGCTGACCCAGGACAGCGCCATCTGGATGACCCTTATGTCCTATATCGCCATGCTCGGCGGTGTGGCGGTGATGGGCGCGTTCATCCACTGGATGGCCCGCACCTACGACGCCAACCCAAGCCTGGCCCGTTGCGTGGCCTTTGCCACCTACACCGCCACACCGCTGTTCGTCGGCGGCCTTGCGGCGCTCTACCCGCATATGTGGCTGGGGATGATCGTCGGTACGGCGGCCATCTGCTACACCGTCTATCTGCTGTACGTCGGCCTGCCGACCTTTATGAACATCCCTTCGGACGAAGGGTTCCTGTTCTCCAGTTCCGTCCTGGCCGTCGGCCTGGTGGTGCTGGTGGCGATCATGGCCTTTACCGTGATTGTCTGGGGGCTGGGCGTCGGCCCGGTGTACACCAACTGAATAAAACAAAGCCATAACTGCCAACACAGGCCGCCGCAAGGCGGCCTTTTAACGCGCCACGACCATTCGGCGCCTGGCGGATTTGGAAATCCCCGGGTTTACGGCATACTCGTCTTTCTGGAGATCCGTACAGCATGCTCGAGCAACTCAAGACCCGCGTCGAAGACTGTTTCCAACAAGCCGAATCCTTTTTCAAACGCCCTTTCAAGCGTCCGCTGGTCAGCCTCAAGCTCCGTGGCCAGAAAGCCGGCGTGGCGCACCTGCATGAAAACCTGCTGCGCTTCAATCCGCAGCTATACCGGGAAAACAGCGAAGACTTCCTCAAGCAGACCGTGGCCCACGAGGTCGCGCACCTGATCGCCCACCAACTGTTCGGCGAACGTATCCAGCCCCATGGCGAGGAATGGCAACTGATCATGCGCGGGGTCTACGAGCTGCCGCCCAATCGCTGCCACACCTATGAAGTCCAGCGCCGTCGCATGACGCGCTATATCTACCGCTGCCCATGCGCCGACAGTGATTTTGCGTTTTCCGGCCAGCGTCATCGACTGGTGGGCGAAGGGCGACGTTATCTGTGCCGGCGCTGCCGAAACACCTTGGTGTTCAGCGGTGAAATGCGAGTGGAGTGAGTTTTCCAAGCGATGCTGGCCTTGCCACCCTCTTCGCGGGCAAGCTCCGCTCCCACAAGGTCCCGGCCGAATCCAGATTTTGTGCACGCCCTAGCACCTGTGGGAGCGGAGCTTGCCCGCGAAAGCCATGGAACAGGCGCCATGACATCAGGCTATGACACCCGCCTCTCGCAACACGGCTATGCGCTCTTCGCTGTAGCCCAGTTCACGTAACACCTCATCAGCATGTTCGCCCAGCCGCGCACCGATATGCTGAGGCGCCGGCAAGCCCTGAGAAAACTTCAACGGACAGGCCATCTGTGCCTGGTGGCTGCCGTCTCCACGGGGCACCTGTACCACCACTTCCCGCGCCAGTAACTGTGGATGCTCGACCGCCTCGCCCAGACTGAGCACCGGCTCGACGCAGGCATCCAGCCCGGCAAACAAAGCGCACAGCTCAGCGAAATCACGCTTTTCGAACTCGACTTGCAAGGCCTGCTTCAACGCTTGTTGCGCCCTGGGCTCGGGTGACAACCCTTGAGCCGCCAATTCCGCCAGCCCCAAGGCCCCGCACAACTGCTGCATAAACCCCGGCTCCAGACTCCCCACGGCCAACCAGCGCCCTTCCCGGCTACGGTAATAGTCATAGAAGCCACCGCCATTGAGCATCTGCTCCTCCGGCCCCGGCTCAACCCCGCAAGCGAGGAAGCCCGCCCCGGCCATGGCATTCAGGCTGAAGGCGCAATCGGTCATGCTGACATCGACGTACTGCCCCAACCCCGTCTGCTGCCGGGCGATAACCGCCGCCAGCAAGCCGACCACCCCATGCAGCGAACCGCCCGCCAGATCCGCCACCTGCATTGCCAGGGGCACGGGCCCACCGTCCCGGCGCCCGGTGTAGCTGGCCAACCCCGACAACGCCAGGTAGTTGATGTCATGCCCGGCGCGCTCACGGTAAGGACCGCTCTGGCCGTAGCCGCTGATCGATACATAGATCAACCGTGGGTTGATCGCCTTCAGGGCTTCATAGCCCAGGCCCAGCCGATCCATCACCCCGGGACGGAACTGCTCCAGGACGATGTCATGCTCGCGCACCAGGTCATGGATCACCGCCACCGCTTCGGCCTGCTTCAGGTCCAGGGCCAGACTGCGCTTGTTGCGGTTGAGCCAGGCGTGACTGGCGGAAACCCCATGGTCGTGGGGCGGCCATAGCCGCAACGGGTCCAGGCGTGCGGGGGATTCGATGCGTAGCACCTCGGCGCCCATGTCCGCCAACAACAGCGAGGCGAACGGCCCCGGCAGCAATGTCGAGAAATCCAGCACCTTGAGTGAGGCCAACGGACCGTGCATGGGCTTGCCCTTTTCCAGATCGACAGTCGCCAGCGTAGGCAGCCGGCTCCCCGGCGACAAGCACCACACTGCTCAGCAGTCCTGACGCAAACGCTCAATAACATTGATCCCCCGTGCAGGAGCCATATCGGGGGTAATGCCCAGGCATAAAAAAACCCATCCGAAGATGGGTTTTCTTATTTAACGCTGAAGCTTACTTGGCGCTTGGCGCCGAGCCTTCGGCCACGCCGAGGTCGTCCTCTACGCGCTCGTCTTCAATACCGCGACCACCGGAAGCCAGCTCGGTGTGCAGCTTGTCTTCGTCCAGTTCCTTGACCCACTTGGCCACCACCAGGGTCGCCACGGCGTTGCCCACCAGGTTGGTCAGGGCACGGGCTTCGGACATGAAGCGGTCGATACCGAGGATCAGCGCCAGGCCGGCCACCGGCAGGTGACCTACGGCCGACAAGGTCGCCGCCAGGACGATGAAGCCACTACCGGTCACGCCCGCGGCGCCCTTGGAGGACAGCAGCAGCACCAGCAACAGGGTGATCTGGTGGGTGATGTCCATATGGGTGTCAGTCGCCTGAGCGATGAACACGGCCGCCATGGTCAGGTAGATCGAGGTACCGTCGAGGTTGAAGGAGTAACCGGTCGGAATCACCAGGCCGACTACCGATTTTTTCGCGCCCAGGCGTTCCATCTTGATCAGCATGCGTGGCAGGGCCGATTCCGAAGAGGAGGTCCCCAGTACGATCAGCAGCTCTTCACGGATGTAGCGAATCAGTTTCAACACGCTGAAACCGTGAGCACGGCAGATGGCGCCCAGCACCACCACCACGAACAGGATGCAGGTGATGTAGAAGCAGATCATCAACTGGCCGAGTTGCACCAGGGAGCTCACGCCGTAGGCACCGATGGTGAAGGCCATGGCACCCAGCGCGCCCAGGGGCGCCAGTTTCATGATCATGTTGATGATGTTGAACATCACATGGGCGAAACGATCGATGAAGTCCAGCACCGGCTTGCCGTAGGCACCCAGGCGATGCAGGGCGAAACCGAAGATCACCGAGAACATCAGCACTTGCAGGATGTCACCCGTGGCGAAGGCGCCGACGATGGTGTTCGGGATCACGTTCAGGATGAAGCCAACCACGCTCTGGTCTGCACCGGCGGTGACATAGGCTGTGACTTTCGAGGCATCCAGGGTGGCCACGTCGATGTGCATGCCGTTACCCGGCTGGATCACGTTGACCACGACCAGGCCGATCAGCAGGGCGATGGTGGAAACCACTTCGAAGTACATCAGCGCATAGCCGCCGGTCTTGCCGACCGCTTTCATGCTCTGCATGCCGGCGATGCCGCTGACAACGGTGCAGAAGATGATCGGAGCGATGACCATTTTGATCAGCTTGATGAAGCCGTCACCCAGTGGCTTGAGGGCCACGGCGGTCTGTGGGTAGAAATGGCCGAGCAGGATGCCGATAGCGATGGCTACGATCACCTGGAAATACAGGGATTTGTACAGTGGCTGACGAGTCGTCATTGCAAAGTTCCTCAAGAGATCACACGCCCGTTATCCATCAGCGGCCATGGGACCTGAAGCACGAACCCTCCTGCACCGGAGGGATTTTTGTTGTTTGTCAAACTGCGTGGGCAGACCTCTAATACTTCGCAAAGCCCGTGCCACTTTTGCCAAATCGCAGCAAAGCCTTTAGCCATCATGCCTGGAGGGGTTTATCGCACTATACCCCCTACAGCATAGATGGCGGTTTTCCGCCTATCCACCCCAAAGCAGCCGAGGATTTGGCGGATATCCGCCTTGTCCCTGCGTCATTTCCGTGACTAACATCGATCACTCAATGGACGGAATCGCCCCATGCGTGAACGCAGCATCGCCAGCCACTTCGCCCGCGCCGCCCTGGAGGGTGCGCGTCGCCAGGGTCACGATTGCGCGCCACTGCTGCAACGGCTGGGTATCGCCGCGCAGTGGCTCGACGAACCGCGGGCACGCCTGGCGCCGGAGCTGTTCACCCAGCTGCTGCAAGGGCTCTGGCTGGAGCTGGACGATGAGTACCTGGGGTTCGGCCAGGGCCGCTGCCGGCGCGGCACCTTCGCCATGATGATGCACGCGCTGATTCATTGTCCGACGCTGGAAAAAGCCCTGAACCGCGGCTTGCTGTTCTACCGCTTGTTTCCCGATGCACCGCGCCTGCGGCTTGACCGTGAAGGCGACTGCGTGCGCCTGAGCCTGGACGCTTCGAACCTGTGGGACCCGGATCACTTTCTCAGCGAGTGCCTGCTGGTGATCTGGCACCGCCTGGGTAGCTGGTTGATCGGCCAGCGCATTCGCCTGCTTGAAGCGAGCTTCGGCTACCCGAGGCCCGAGCATGCCAGTGAGTACGACCTGCTGTTTCCCTGCCCCCTGAGCTTCGACGCCGCCAGCAGCAGCCTGCTGTTCAGCAGCCGCTACCTGGGCATGCCGTTGCGGCAGGACGAACGTACGCTCAAGCAATTCCTTGGCCGTGCCCCCGCCGACCTGCTGGCCCGCCCCGACGACGGCGACAGCCTGAGCAGCCAGCTACGGCGCCTCCTCAGTCGGGATGCCAGCCGCTGGCCGGACCTGGAAGCCGTCGCCCAGCACCTGCATATCAGCCCGCAGACCCTGCGCCGGCATTTGCGCGAGGAGGACACGAGTTTTCAGGCGCTCAAGGATCAACTGCGGCGGGACATCGCCATCTACCACCTGGGCCGTAACGAACTGTCGTTGCAACAGCTTGCCGAACAGCTGGGTTTTTCCGAGCCCTCGGCCTTTCACCGGGCGTTCAAGAAATGGACCGGCCTGACCCCCGGCGCCTATCGCGCCCAGGAACTGTAGAGCCGGCCGCAGCGGTTATTGGGGTGGGAAATGAATACGGAACGAGGCCCCCCCCAGGGTCGAATCCCCCAGGGTCATCTCGGCGTCGTAACTCTGGATAATGTCCTGGACCACCGCCAGCCCGATGCCCTGCCCCGGATGCTGACGATCCAGGCGCTCACCGCGTTGCAGAATCCGCTCGCGCTGGTCGGGCGGGACCCCCGGCCCATCGTCCTCGACATACACCTCGATCCCCTGCAACCCCCGACGCAGGCTGACCCGCACCTGGCTCAGACACAACCGGTAAGCGTTCTCCAGCAGGTTGCCGAGGAGTTCCAGCAGAGCCCCCTGTTCGATCGGCACATGACTGAATTGCGGCACATCGATGACGACCAGAACCTGTTTGTCGCGATAAACCTTGTCCAAGGTACTGCACAGGCTGTCGAGCACCGGGCGCAGTTCGACCTGATGGCGGACCAGACCGCTCTTGCGCAGGCTGGCGCGCTGCAACTGATAACTGATCTGCTGGTTCATCCGTTCGATCTGGCTCTGCAGGACCCTGGCCTGATCGCGATCCTGGGGCCGTCGAGCCATCCCCTCGCTGACCCCTTGCAGGACCGCCAGGGGCGTTTTCAGGCTGTGGGCCAGATCGTCCAGGGAATCGCGATAGCGGCTGCGCTGCTCGCGCTCGCTGCGCAACAGGCGGTTGAGGGAACCGGTCAGACGCAACAGTTCCCGCGGATGTTCCTCGCTGAGGCTTTCCAGTTCGCCGCTCTCGATCTGGTCCAGTTCCTGGCTCAGCCGCCGCAACGCGCGCAGGCCCCAGGTCAGGCCGAGCCAGAGCAGCGCCAGCAGCACGGACAACGCCGCGCCGAAGCCCAGGTAGAGTTTTTCCCGCAGACCGGCCAGGGTCATGTTGTATTCGCGCATCGGCTGCAAGGCGACAAAGCTGTAGGCCGCGCTCTTGCCACCGAGCAACTTGACCTCCACGTCGTAGACGAAGAACTCGTTGCCGTTGTCCTCGCGGATTTTCGCGAATTCGTTGCCGCGCCCGTCATAACGCGGGCGGTAATTGATGTGTTCTTCCTCGGTCGCCCGCGAACGCCAGACCAGCCGTCCCTCGCGGTCGAAGATATAACCCAGCAGGCGGCTGTCGGGCAGGTTGAATTTTTCGTCGGGGAGCAGATCGGGCATCTGCAGCTTTTGTTTTTCGATCCGTGCCGCGGAAATCAGCGTGGTCACATCCGAGGCCAGGCGTTGCTCGATGGAGTCCTGCAACGCCAGGCTGAACGCCCCCTGCATCGCCGGCAGCAGGGCCAGCATGAACAATATCGCCAGGATGGTGGCGGCCAGCATCAGCCGCACCCGCAGCGACCGAATCACCGGCAGCGCTCGTTGAACAGGTAGCCCAGGCCTCGCACGGTGTCGATCGGCTTGAACCCGACCGGCCCTTCCAGCTTGCGCCGCAAGCGCCCGACCAGCACTTCGATCACATTCGGATCACGCTCGTCATCGTCCGGATATAACTGCTCCATCAGGCGGTCCTTGGCCACCACCTGCTGGTGATGCCGCATCAGGTATTCGAGAATCCGGTATTCGTAAGCCGTCAGGGCCAGGGGCTGGTCGTCGAGGGAGGCCTGCTTGCGATTGAGGTCCAGCAGCAGCGGGCCGGCGGTAATGGTCGACTGGGTGAAGCCGCTGGAGCGCCGCAACAAGGCATTCATCCGCGCTTCCAGTTCCTCGAACTGGAAGGGTTTGACCAGATAGTCGTCGGCACCGGCGGCCAGGCCTTCGACCTTGTCCTGCCAGTTGCCACGCGCGGTGAGGATCAGGATCGGGAAGACCTTGCCGCCCGAGCGCAGCTGGCGGATCAGGTCCAATCCACCCATGCCCGGCAGGCCGAGATCAATCACCGCGAGGTCATGATGGAATTGCTCGGTCTGGTACAGCGCCTCTTCAGCATTGCCCACCGCCTCGACCACATGACCACTGTCGCTCAAGCGGGTCTGCAAGTGATGGCGCAACAACGCCTCGTCTTCTACCACCAGCAATTTCATAGTGCTCTCCCAACGCTACCGGCATCGCTTCGCCCATAACGGTAACTCAGTTCCGCGAAAGTGTTTCATGAAAGACACGGCCGGCCGGTTAGCAGCAGATTCGCGCATCATCATTGTTACAGAGTAAACAAGTAGCCCTGAACTCCCCCTGAACACATTGGATCGGCTAGGCTTGGTCGGTAGTGTCTTTTTTGCTGGAGAACCTGCGATGCGGCTGTTACTTGCTGTTTTTCTACTCACCCTGAGCACGCTGTCCCAGGCCGAGATCAAGACCCGGACCCTCCCCTACCAGAGCCCCGACGGCACGCGGATGATCGGCTACCTGGCCTATGATGACGCGATCAAGGGTGCGCGGCCCGGCGTGGTGGTGGTGCACGAGTGGTGGGGACTCAACGACTACGCCAAGCGGCGCGCCCGTGACCTCGCCGCCCTCGGCTACAGCGCCCTGGCCATCGACATGTATGGCGAAGGCAAGAACACCGAACACCCGAAGGACGCCATGGCCTTCATGCAGGCCGCGACCCAGGACAGCGCGGCCGCCAGCGCGCGCTTCCAGGCCGGGCTCGACCTGCTGAAAAAGCAGCCGCAGACCGATCCGGGCAAACTGGCCGCCATTGGCTATTGCTTCGGCGGTGGCGTGGTACTCAACGCCGCGCGCCAGGGCGTGCCACTGGCCGGCGTGGTCAGTTTCCATGGCGCTCTGGCGACCAACACACCGGCCACGCCGGGCAGCGTCAAGGCCAAGATCCTGGTGGAACATGGCGCCAAGGACAGCATGGTCACCCCGGAAAACGTCAGCGCGTTCAAGGCGGAAATGGACAAGGCCGGCGCCGACTACCGCTTCGTCAGCCTGGCGGGGGCCAAGCACGGTTTCACCAATCCGGACGCGGATCGCCTGAGCCACGGCGATCATGGTGGCCCGGATATCGGCTACAACAAGGCCGCCGATGAAAGCTCCTGGGCGGATATGCAGGCGTTCCTGAAGAAAATCTTTGGCTGATCCCACCTTGCCCGGCAAAATACCGGGCATGAACAGCCTCCCAGCCCTGCCTGCCTGCTGCACCCCACTCGACGCCCACTGGCCCTTGCCCGAGGCGCTGGCGCATTGTGTCTTGCTCAGCACCCGGTTCAACCCGTCGCAGCTGGCTGCGGACGATTTCCAGCGCAGCCGCATCGACCCGCCAGCGAGCATTCAACGTTCGGTGGCCAAGCGCCAGGCCGAATTCCTCGCCGGGCGCCTCTGTGCCCGCGCGGCCCTGCGGCAATTGGACGGTACCGACAGCGTGCCGGCCATCGGTGAAGACCGGGCGCCCATCTGGCCGGTTCATGTCAGCGGCTCCATCACCCACGGCAGCGGTCGGGCCGCCGCCATCGTCGCGCCTAAACGCCACTGGCAAGGCCTGGGCATGGACCTGGAAGACCTGCTGAGCGCCGAGCGAGCCGAGCGCCTGGCCGGCGAAATCCTTATCCCGGCCGAGATGCAGCGCATGGCCGCAGGCTGCGCCGAGCAGATCGCCCTGCTGGTGACCCTGACCTTCTCGGTCAAGGAAAGCCTGTTCAAGGCGCTCTACCCGCTGGTGCGCAAACGCTTTTACTTCGAGCACGCCGAAGTGCTCGAATGGGATATCAGCGGACAGGTGCGCCTGCGCCTGCTGACCGACCTGTCCAGTGAATGGTGCAATGGCACGCAACTGCAGGCGCAGTTCGGCCTGCATGACGGACAATTGCTGAGTCTGGTCGCCATCCCAAGCTGAACGCGACTCCTTGTAGGAGCCCGGCTTGCCGGCGATGGGGCCCTTGAGCCTGGCGGCGCCCTTCCGACCGCCATCGTCGGCAAGCCGGGCTCCCACAGGGGAAACCGGTCGATCACAAAATCGATGATCGACGCCTCCTCGGCTCAGGCCTTGTCCTGATAACGCGGCCAGCTCAGGCTGAAGCACGCGCCATCGAGCAACTGGCTCTTGCCGATCAGCGCCCGGCCGTCGTGCCAGTGAATGATCCGGCGCACGATGGACAACCCCAGGCCATGCCCACCCGAGGCCCGGGTCCGACTGTCATCCAGGCGCATGAACGGCGTGAAGATCCGGTCCCAGGCACTTTCCGGCACGCCGGGGCCGTCGTCCTCGACATCCACCCGGCAGCGCAAGGGCCCAACCTGGTAACTGATGCAGACCTGCGACTGGGCATGACGCATCGCGTTGCTGACCAGGTTTTGCAAGGCCCGATGCAAGTAACGCGGCTCGGCGTCGACCCACACCTCATCCCCGCCAGCCAGCGGAAAGCACAGCCCGCGCGTCACCCTGACCTCCACCCGCAACGGCGCCAACTCGCCGATCACCTGGTCGACCAGAGCACTGAGGTCGATCCGCTGGAAATTCAACGCCGGGGTGCCCTGCTCCAGGCGGGCGTAGGTCAGCATCTCGTCCACCAGCCGGTCGAGGTCCTGGATATCGCCGTCCATGCCCTCCATATATTTGTGCCGGGCCTCGGGCGTCTGCGCATCGCCAATCATTTCCAGGCCGAAACGCAGGCGCGCCACCGGCGTACGCAGTTCGTGGGAAACCGCTCGCACCAGCTCGCGCTGGATCATCAGCGACCGCTGCAGGTGCTCGGCCATGCCATTGAACGCCGCGGCCAGACGCCCGATGGAGTCCGCGCCAGCGGCCGGCACGCGGGTTTCCAGGTTGCCCTGGGCCAAGCGCGTGGCCGCCGACTCCAGCCCGCGCAGGCGCCGTTCCAACTGCCGCACCAACAGGTAGACGATCAGGCCGATCAGGCTCAGGCCAAGCGCGGCAATCAACACCAGCCATTGCGCCGGATAGGGGTTCATCTGGTACAGCGGGCCGATTTCCAGGACCCAGGGCGTCCCCGACAGGCCGGCAAACACCCGGATCGAATCGCCGCCCTTGCCCAGGGCCATGACCGTATCGCCTTCACTGATCCGCCGCCGCTGGTCTTCATCCATATCGGCCTGGTCCAGGGTGACCAGCTTCATGTCGAAGTCAAAGCCCTTGTCATGCTTGAGCGTCGCCAGGCGCGCAGGCTGCTCGGCATCGGGGTAGCGCACCAGTTCGTCGGCCAACAGGTAGATGGTCGCCCGGGCCAACTGCTCGCTGATCTGCTGGACCTCGCCCGTCAGCACCAACTGCTCCGGGTCGCTGACCAGCCGATAGATCTTCGCCGCATACGGCCCGGTCTGTTCCACCAGGGCCTGGCCACGCAGCACCCGGGTCCGCTGGCCGAGATCCAGGTGCACATCGGCCAGCGACTGCAAGGCCAGCGGAATACCGAGCAAGCGCTCCCACACCGCCAGGGCCCGACGGCGCTCGATTTCGTTCATCGGCCGCAGGTTATCGGCCATCAGCGAGAAGGTGCCATGGGCCAGGTGCTCGCGATACTGCTGGCCGCGCACCTGGTTGAGCAGGTGCAGGGCCAGCACTCCGAGCAACGCCACCAGTACCAGCGCGGCGCACATGCCACCGTAGATGCGCAGGAAGATCGAGTTCACGACGGCAGGTCTACGCACGCTTCGGGAACGAACAGATAACCTTTGCTGCGAATGGTCTTGATCAGTCGCGGGTGCTCGGGGTCATCGCCGATTTTCGGGCGGATACGCGAAATACGCACATCAATGGAGCGATCCTGGCCGTCATAGCCGATACCGCGCAAGGCGGTGAAGATTTCTTCGCGAGAGAGGATCCGCCCGGCATTTGCCACCAGCAGCCAGAGCAGATCGAACTCGGCGCTGGTCAGTTCGATCCCTGCCCCGCTCAGCCAGGCCTCGCGCAAGGCGTTGTCGATCAGCAGTGGACCGAATTGCAGACGCCGGACCTTTTCCTCGACCGCTCCCGGCAGCGGCTCGCCGCGCCGCAGCAACGCGCGGATCCGCGCCAGCAACAGGCGCGGGCGCACTGGCTTGCAGACGTAGTCATCAGCGCCCAGGTCCAAGCCCTGGATCTGGTCGAGGTCATCGGTGCGCGCGGTCAGCATCAGGATCACCCCGTCGTAGCGCTCGCGCACCTTGCGGCAGATGCTCAGGCCATCCTCGCCCGGCAGCATCAGGTCGAGAATCACCAGGTCGGGCTGCTCGGCGATAATCCGCGCGGCGGCCCGGGCGCCATTGCCTTCGACGGAGACCCGCAAGCCATTGCTCTCCAGGTACTCACGGGTCAATTCGGCCAGACGTTGGTCATCCTCGACTATCAATACCTGCCAGGCTTGCTCCACGGGGCGACCTCTGCGTGTCAATGTTCAGCGTTGAAAGGATCCACCCGTCTTTTTGTCATGATTTTGGTGGATATAGAAAGGGTAAGGCGGACCGATTGTAGCAACGACACGCTCGTCGCACACACGCCAGGATTGGCGCTCGGTCATGGGCTTTTTTTGTGATAGGGTTCGCGCCCGCAAAAATCCGCGCGCAAGGTTTGCGGCAGTAAAAAACAATGATGGGCGGTGCAATCCCGGCCTGCCGCGGCCTACACGCGTTTTCAAGCTTTCATACACAAATTACGCACAGATTTATCCACAGGCAGCACGTTGCAATCGGCCCCCAAAACGCATTATCTTGTATCTCGGCAGCAAAAAAACCCAACATGTAGGGTTTTCACCCAAAATCCCCAACCACATTTCGCGTCAGGAACTCAAGCTCTTTTCTTGCATCCGCGGGGTTGAACTAAACACCGATTTGAAAGCCCAAACCGCATACGCGGATGGCAGCCGTTCTTCCCCCTTGCGTGGGAAAACGGTACGGGTGTTGCAGGACAAAACTGTCACCCACCAGGAATACCGCTTCGGGTCAGCGACCCGCAGCGTTGAAAACTTCGGCATGGAAGCGGCGCCCGAAAGCCCTCTTCCTCTGTCCCGAAGTGGTTATGCCCGACATCGTTCGGTTGTAGTGCTTCAGGACAGAACGGTGGGCACCTTCGTGGTGCCCAAACAAACATAGAGAACGTGGAGACACCCATGCAAACCGACACAACTCGCGAGAACCCGCAAGGCACCGTGCCGCAGGCCGCCGATTCGAATCTGGATCTGTCCGCCACCGCGCCGGGCCAACTGCGCGTGATCAAGCGTAACGGCACTGTCGTTCCCTACACCGATGACAAGATCACCGTCGCCATCACCAAAGCGTTCCTCGCAGTTGAAGGCGGCACCGCCGCCGCCTCGTCGCGCATCCATGACACCGTTGCCCGCCTGACCGAACAGGTCAGCGCGACCTTCAAACGGCGCATGCCTTCGGGCGGCACCATCCACATCGAGGAAATCCAGGACCAGGTCGAACTGGCCCTGATGCGCGCCGGCGAGCAGAAAGTCGCGCGCGACTACGTGATCTACCGTGATTCGCGGGCCAAGGAACGCGCCATCCGCGCGCCGTCCGAAGAGCCGGTCAACGCTCACCCGTCGATCCGCATCACCCGCGCCGACGGCAGCGTCGCGCCACTGGACATGGGCCGCCTGAACACCATCGTCAGCGAAGCCTGCGAAGGCCTGGAAGAAGTCGACGGCGACCTGATCCAACGCGAAACCCTGAAGAACCTCTACGACGGCGTGGCCCTGAAAGACGTCAACACCGCCCTGGTGATGACCGCGCGGACCCTGGTGGAGCGCGAGCCGAACTACTCCTTCGTGACCGCCCGCCTGCTGATGGACACCCTGCGTGCCGAAGGCCTGAGCTTCCTGGAAGTGGCCGACAGTGCCACCCACCACGAAATGGCCGAGCTGTACGCCAAGGCCCTGCCGTCCTATATCGCCAAAGGTATCGAGTTCGAACTGCTGAATCCGGTCCTGGCCGAGTTCGACCTGGAAAAACTCGGCAAGGCCATCAACCACGAGCGCGACCAGCAGTTTACCTACCTGGGCCTGCAGACCCTGTACGACCGTTACTTCATCCACAAGGACGGCGTGCGTTTCGAACTGCCGCAGATTTTCTTCATGCGCGTGGCCATGGGCCTGGCGATCGAAGAAAAGCAACGTGAAGATCGCGCCATCGAGTTCTACAACCTGTTGTCGTCCTTCGACTACATGGCCTCGACCCCGACCCTGTTCAACGCTGGCACCCTGCGTCCACAACTGTCGAGCTGCTACCTGACCACCGTGCCGGACGATCTGTCGGGCATCTACGGCGCGATCCATGACAACGCGATGCTGTCGAAATTCGCCGGCGGCCTGGGCAACGACTGGACCCCGGTGCGCGCATTGGGCTCGTACATCAAGGGCACCAACGGCAAATCCCAGGGCGTCGTGCCATTTCTCAAAGTAGTCAACGACACCGCCGTGGCGGTCAACCAGGGCGGCAAGCGCAAGGGCGCGGTCTGTGCCTACCTGGAAACCTGGCACATGGACATTGAAGAGTTCATCGAGCTGCGCAAGAACACCGGTGATGATCGTCGTCGTACCCACGACATGAACACCGCCAACTGGATCCCTGACCTGTTCATGAAGCGCGTCTTCGATGACGGCAAGTGGACCCTGTTCTCGCCATCGGAAGTGCCGGACCTGCACGACCTGACCGGCAAGGCCTTCGAAGAGCGCTACGAGTACTACGAAGCCCTGACCGAGTACAACAAGATCAAGTTGTTCAAGGTCGTCCAGGCCAAGGACCTGTGGCGCAAGATGCTCTCCATGCTGTTCGAAACCGGCCACCCATGGCTGACCTTCAAGGACCCGTGCAACCTGCGCAGCCCGCAGCAGCACGTGGGCGTGGTACACAGTTCGAACCTGTGCACCGAGATCACCTTGAACACCAACAAGGACGAGATCGCCGTCTGCAACCTGGGCTCGATCAACCTGCCGAACCACATCGTCAACGGCCAGTTGGACAAAGCCAAGCTGCAACGCACCGTGAACACCGCCGTGCGCATGCTCGACAACGTGATCGACATCAACTACTACTCGGTGCCACAGGCGAAGAACTCCAACTTCAAGCACCGTCCGGTCGGCCTGGGCATCATGGGCTTCCAGGACGCGCTGTACCTGCAGCACCTCCCTTACGGTTCGGATGCCGCCGTCGATTTCGCCGACAAGTCCATGGAAGCGGTCAGCTACTTCGCGATCCAGGCCTCCTGCGACCTGGCCGACGAGCGTGGCGCCTACGAGACGTTCCAGGGTTCGTTGTGGTCCAAGGGCATCCTGCCGCTGGACTCGCAACAGATCCTGATCGAGTCCCGTGGCCAGAAGTACATCGATGTCGACCTGACCGAAAGCCTGGACTGGGCACCGGTTCGCGCCCGTGTGCAGAAAGGCATTCGTAACTCCAACATCATGGCCATCGCACCGACCGCGACCATCGCCAACATCACTGGCGTCTCGCAGTCGATCGAACCGACCTACCAGAACCTGTATGTGAAATCGAACCTGTCGGGCGAATTCACCGTGATCAACCCGTACCTGGTTCACGACCTGAAGGCTCGCGGTCTGTGGGACTCGGTCATGATCAACGACCTGAAGTACTACGACGGTTCCGTGCAACAGATCGAACGCATCCCGCAAGAGCTCAAAGAGCTGTATGCGACCGCCTTCGAAGTGGAAACCAAGTGGATCGTCGATGCCGCCAGCCGTCGCCAGAAGTGGATCGACCAGGCGCAGTCGCTGAACCTGTACATCGCCGGCGCTTCGGGCAAGAAGCTCGACGTGACCTACCGCATGGCCTGGTACCGTGGCCTGAAGACCACCTACTACCTCCGTGCCCTGGCCGCGACCAGCACCGAGAAGTCGACCATCAACACCGGCAAGCTGAACGCTGTTTCCAGCGGCGGCAACCACGGCGACGATTCGGTCCTGGCGGCACCTACCGCGCCAGCCGGTCCGGCCCCGGTGCCAAAGGCCTGTGCAATCGACGAGCCGGATTGCGAAGCTTGCCAATAAGCTGAGCGAGACCCGCGCCTTACCGCGCGGGTTGAGAAACCCCCATCAGGCCTTGGGCTTGGCGGGGGTTTTCTTTTGCCTGCCTTTTTTGCAGGCGCCGGTTTGCCGGTGATGGCGCCCTCCAGGCCAGCAAAAGCTTCGCTGGCAAGATCGGCAGGCACAAAAAAGCCCCATTCAAGGGGCTTTCTTGTTCAGCGTTTTCAGCCAAGCCGCATCACGCCATCTGGATGATGGTCTGCATGATGCTGCTCTGGGTGGAGATGGTCTTGGCGTTCGCCTGGTAGTAGCTCTGGCCTTTGATCAGGTCCACCAGCTCGCTGGTCAGGTCGACGTTCGAAGCTTCCAGGGAACCGGAAAGGATAGAACCGTTGGTGCCGACCGTACCGCCGTCGAAGGCCGGCTGACCGGACGAGAACGTCTCTTTCCAGCTGGTACCGCCGACCGCCTGCAGGCCTTGCTCGTTGGTGAAGCTGGCCAGGGCCACCTGACCAATCGCCTTGTGCTGCTGGTTACTGAAGTTGGCGGAGATCACACCGGTGGCATCGATGGTGATGTCAGTGATCTGGCCGGTGGCATAACCATCGTTGGTGATGGCGCTACGGGCGGTGGTGGCGTTGAACTGGGTGGTTTTCGAAAAGTCGACGGCAATGCCGGCGGCGTTCGCGCTCGCGCCGTTCGCGGCCCAGACACCCGCGGTCACGGTGCCGGGCACCCAACCGGTAACGGTGATGCTGGTCTGGCCGGCGACACCGCCGATGCTCGCCAACTTGCCCGCAGAGTCAAAAGTCACAGCCACCGGAACAGGGTCGGTGGCGCCACCCACCGTTGCTGCCGTGCCGTCAGGGTTGCGACCATCAATCAAAGAATAGACGTTCCAGGTATTGGAACCGGTCTTGACCGCATACTGGTCCAGGGAGTGGGAATTGCCCTGGGTGTCATAGATGGTGGTGCTGAACGGCTTGGTGTAGGTCGCGGTATTGGTCGCATCGAACGGTGCGGCAATCACCGCCGACGTGGAGTCGAGGTTGAGCGTCGAGCCAATCTTGGTAGTGGTCTGCGGCGACAGGTTCGAGGTGTCGATCCGCAGGTTGGTCAGTACACCCGGAATGATGTTGCCGTTGGCATCGGCGGCATAGCCTTGCAGTTTCGCGGTGCCATCGGTGTTGGTGACGTAGCCGTCCTTGTCGGTCTTGAAGGTACCGGCACGGGTGTAGCTCAGCGAACCGTTGCTGCTCAGGACGAAGAAGCCGTTGCCTTGCACGCCCATGTCCAGCACGTTGCCGGTGCTGTCCATGCCGCCGTTGCCGAAGTTCTGCGAGACGTTGGCCAGGTTCACACCATTACCGATGCTCTTGGCACCGGTGCCCAGCTTGGTCGCCGAGTACACGTCGGCGAATTCCGCACGGGACGACTTGAAGCCGGTGGTGTTGACGTTGGCAATGTTGTTGCCGGTGACGTCAAGTTGCTTGCTGGCCGCAGAGAGACCGCTCAAACCGATATTGAAAGACATGGTTCACTCCTTACTTCGTGTTGGTCGGCTCTTACAGGCCAATGGTCTGGACTTTGGACAGAGCAATACTGCCCAGGCCCGCCAGGTTGAGCATCATTTCGCCGCCGTTCTGACCCAGGGTCACGCTGCTGACCGTCGCTGGCAGGTTGGTCGTGAGCGCCGTGGCCGTGCCACTGATCGGCGCGGTGGCATTGAAGGTGTAGGTGCCGCTGGTCAGCAGGGTGCCGGCATCGTTCTTGCCGTCCCAGGTGAACGCGGCGTTGCCAGCGGCCTGGGAGCCCATGTCGATGGTCCGGACCACGGTGCCGCTGGAGTCGCTGATTTTCAGGGTCACATCGCTGACGGAACTTGGAACCACTGCCGTACCGCTGAAGGTCTTGCTGGTATCGACCACGGCCTGGGAGGTCGGCACGATGACCGAACGCCCAACCATCGACGAGGCCTGCAGCGCCTGGGACGACGTGAAGGAGCTGGCGATATTGTTCACGCTGGTGTTGAGCGTCTGGATACCTTCCAGGCTGCTGAACTGGGCCAACTGCGCGACGAAGGCACTGTTGTCCTGGGGGTTGAGCGGGTCCTGGTTCTTCAGCTGAGTCACCAGCAATTGCAGGAACGCGTCCTTGCCCAGGGTCTGGCCGCCGGCGGCGCTGCTGATGGCATTGCCCAGCGCATCAGTACTGCCGGTGCTCGCCTTCTGGGAGTTGGCAATGATCGTATCAAGTGTCGAATTACCACTCGACGAAGTGCTGGAAACCGTCATAGGAATCGTCCCTTATCACTGACCGAGGGTCAGGACCTTCTGCATCATGGTTTTGGCGGTAGTCATAATGTCCGCATTGGTCTGGAACGAACGGCTGGCGGAAATCATGTCGGCCATTTCCTGAACCACGTTGACGTTCGGGTAATAGACATAGCCGTTGGCGTCAGCCGCCGGATGGTTCGGCTCATAACGGGCCTCCAGGTTGCTGGGGTCCTCGACCACGCCCATGACCTGGACGCCGGCACCCGCCCCGTCCTGGTTCTGGAACAGCGAGTTGTCAGTCTGACCCTGGCCGTTCTGGAACATGGTGGCGAACACCGGGTGCCGGGCGCGATAGGTCTGGTCCATGCTCGACGAGACGGTGTCGGCGTTGGCGATGTTACTGGCGACGGTGTTCAGGCGAGTGGTCTGGGCACTCATGCCGGTACCGGCAATGTTGAAAACGCTGGCTAGGGACATGACTTATTCTCCACGCAGGGCTGAAACCAGCCCTTTGAATCGTGCGTTCAGCAAGGTGAAGCTGGCCTGGAAATCGACCGAGTTCTTCGCATAGTTCGATTGTTCGATCTGCGCATCCACGGTGTTCTGGTCGAGCGACGGCTGCATCGGCGTGCGGTACTGCAGCGTGGCATCGCCGTTGCTCAGACCTTCGGCTTCGATATGGCGTGTGTTGGTGGTGTTCAGCGCGAAACTGCCGTTCTTGGCCTTGTCGCTCTGCTCAGCGAGCACCGAGGAGAAGTCCATGTCCCGAGCCTTGTAGTTCGGGGTATCGGCGTTGGCGATGTTGTTCGCCAGAACTTCGGCGCGCTGGGCGCGGAAGCCCAAGGCTTGCTCATGGATACCCAGCGCTTTATCGAAGTTGATGCTCATGTCGGGAAACCTTTAGCGGGTTGACCTGGTTTTGTGAAACAGGCTTTTCATTGCAAGTGACAAAGCAAGGCCCATGCCAGTTTTTCAATGCTGGTAAATCAAGGGCTTGCGGGCAGGTGGCGGGCGGCAATGCCAGAAAAGCGGCAAGGCATTTCCGCCGAGTGCCGGTAAAGCGGCAAAAGCGTCGCAAAAAAAACGGGAACCCGTCGGGGTTCCCGTTTCGTGCAGGACTTGGCGCCTACTTGGCCTGGTAGATGATTCCCGGGCTGCATTGCACCATCTGGTAATGATCCGGCAGCCCATTCAAGGCTTCCGAGGCGCCGAGGTACAGGTAGCCTCCCGGTTTCAAGGTACCGTGGATACGCAGCAGAATGTCTTTCTTCACCTCGGCGGAGAAGTAGATCAACACGTTGCGGCAAAACACGATGTCGAACTTGCCCAGGCTCGCATAGCTGTCCAACAGGTTGAACGAGCGAAATTCCACCCGGCTGCGAATCGGCGCCTTGATCGCCCAGCGTCCCGGCCCCTTGGGGTCGAAGAAGCGTTGCAGACGCTCGGGCGACAGGCCGCGGCCGATGGCCAGGCTGTCGTACTCGCCGCTCTTGCAGTTGGTGAGCATCAGCCCGGACAGGTCGGTGGCGACAATCTGCGTGCCCCCCTTCAACTGCCCCATGTTGGTCCGCTCGAACTCGTCGATCGACATCGAGATCGAATAGGGTTCCTGCCCCGACGAACAGGCCGCCGACCAGATCCGCAGACGCTGGCCGGGGCTGGCCTTGATCATTTCCGGCAACACCTTGTTCTTCAGGACCTCGAAGGGGTAGGTGTCGCGAAACCACAAGGTCTCATTGGTGGTCATGGCATCCACCACCTGCTCGCGCAAACCGCTGCGGGGCTGGGTCTGGATCCGCTGGACCAATTCGCCAAGGGATTTGAGCCCCTGCTGTTCCATCAATTTATTGAGACGGCTGGAAACCAGATACTGCTTGTTTTCACCGAGCAGAATGCCACAGGCCTTTTCCAGGAAGACCCGGAACTGTTCAAAATCCAAATTACCCGTAGACAAATGATGCCGCCTCTACAATCGTTCGTACCGTCAGGAACGGAGGTCCCTGATCGCTTATTCTGCTGCCTTGATCCGACCGACTACCCGTGCTGCCAGGTCATCGGGTCGGAACTTGGCCAGGAAATCATCGGCACCGACCTTCTTGACCATTGCCTGATTAAAGACCCCTGACAAGGAAGTATGCAGGATGATATGAAGTTTTTGCATGCGTGGGTCGTTGCGGATCTCGGCCGTCAGAGTGTAGCCATCCATTTCAGGCATTTCGATGTCGGAAATCATCATCAGAAATTCCTCTTCCGGCTTCTTGCCCTCCTCGACCAGCTTACGCAGGTAGTCCAGCGCCTGCCGGCCGTCGTTCAACGCCACCACTTCCACGCCCACGGTCTGCAAGCAACGCGTGACCTGCTTGCGCGCCACCGACGAGTCATCCACCGTCAGCACCCGCATGGAAATCGCCTTGGCCTGGGTCTCGACATCGACCACCCCATGAGAGATGGACTCGGAGGTCGGCGAAACTTCGGCAAGGATTTTCTCGACGTCGATGATTTCCACCAACTGGTTGTCGATCCGGGTCACGGCGGTCAGGTAGTGATCGCGTCCGGTGCCCTTGGGCGGCGGATGGATCTCCTCCCAGTTCATGTTGACAATGCGCTCCACCGACTTCACCAGGAAACCCTGGGTCTTGGTGTTGTACTCGGTAATGATCACAAACGGATTACTTTGATCCTTGAGAGCGCCCGACCCGGTGGCCATCGCCAGATCCAGGATGGGAATGGTTGCCCCGCGGATATTCGCCACGCCACAGACCACCGGGCTGGATTTGGGCATCAGGGTCAGCTTGGGGCACTGCAGCACCTCCCGCACCTTGAACACGTTGATCCCGTACAACTGCTGACCGTCCAGACGAAACAACAACAGTTCAAGGCGATTCTGCCCGACCAGTTGCGTACGCTGGTTCACCGAATCCATCACACCCGCCATGCCAGCCACCTCTCACACAAGCTTCATGATCCGACGCTTATTCAGCACTAAACGGCACGAGCCTTGCTTTTTATACTGTTATGAAAGCACAAACGACATTTTTTCGACGCCTGACATCACAGTACCGCAGATTGCTCTGGGTCTTGGCGGTTTTATGCAGTCTGAACCCCGGCGGCCCTGCCTTTGCCGACTCAGCGACCCTGCCTGATCAGCTTATCGGCGTGACCCAAGGCTTTCTTGAGTTCACCGTAGAAGACTATCTGGCGACCAGTCAAACCGAAGGACGCTACGAAATCCAGGTCAACCAGCTCGATCCGCGCCTACGCCTGGCCGCTTGCGACAAGGAATTGACAGCCAGCCTGGAAAGCCCTGCCATCCCCATTGGTCGGGTCACGGTCAAGATCCGCTGCGAAGGTAACTCGCCCTGGACCGTGTTCGTACCGGCCCAGGTCAAGCTGTTCCGCAATGTGGTGGTCAGCACGCGCCCGCTGAAACGCGCCGGAATCATCGAGCCCGGCGATGTCGCCCTGCGCGAACGCGACATCAGCCTGATCAACCAGGGCTTCCTGACGACCACGGAGGAGGCCATCGGGCAGAAACTTGTCCGACCAATGGTCATGGATCAGGTCGTCACCCTGGTTCATCTGGAACAGGCCGAAGTGGTCCGCAAGGGCGACCAGGTGGTCATCAGTGCGACAAGCGGCGGCCTGGTGGTCAAGATGCCGGGCGAAGCCCTGTCCAACGGCGGCCTGAACGAACAGATCCGCATCAAGAACCTGAACTCCCAACGGGTGATCAAGGCACGGGTAACCGCGCCGGGACAGGTGGAAGTCGCGCTGTAGAGAACTGGCGTTAAGCGGCAGCTTTTCCTAAACTGTGTCCCAGGCAGGGACACCGCCGACACACGCAGACTCATGCTCATATGAGCCTAAAGTTTTCCCGGGTATGGCCGAAAACAAGGCAAGCGTCCAAATACCCAGAGGTTTTTTCCATCATGGTCATCGATTTCAGTCGTTTGAATAACGCCCCGTCACTGACAGGCAGTACGCGCACCAGCGCCAGCAAGGAAGCCGACGGCTCCGGCAAATCCGCAGCCGTGAGCACTCCGGCCGCCTCGGTCAGCCAAAGCGGGGAATCGGTACACCTCAGCAATGAGGCTCAGCAGTTGCAACAAGTCACTGACAAGCTGCGCGACCAACCTGTTGTCAACAGTGCCCGTGTGGCCGAGTTGAAACAGGCGGTTGCCGATGGCAGCTACAAAGTCGACAGCAACCGCGTAGCCAGCAAACTGCTCAACTTCGAAGCCCAGCGCTAGGCTTCGGCCTGCGTCAGGCTTTTGGACGCTTAAAAACCAAGGCCAGCCATGCACGACAACACTCTGCTGCAACTGATCACCGACGATTTTGCCCCCGCTCAAGACCTGCTTGAGTTGCTGCGCGCCGAATCCCTGGCGCTCCATGGCCGCAACATGTTCGAGCTGGAGGAGATTCTGGCCCGCAAGCAAGCGTTGATCGTTCTGCTGGAACAACACGGCCGCAAGCGCAGCCAGCTACTGGCTGACCTCAATTTGCCCAGTAACCGTACCGGACTGGAACAACTCGCCGCGCAGTCCAGCATTGGCGAACAGTTGCTGAGTCAGAGCGATGTACTGACCCAATTGCTGGCCGATTGCCAAACCGCCAACGAGCTCAACGGCCGTAATATCCAGGTTCAGCAAGCGACAACCGCAAACCAGTTGAAGATCCTGACCGGCGGCGAAACCCCCGCCCTCTATGACGCGCGCGGCTCAACGGCGATGTCCATGAAACCGCGTCCGCTCAGTCAGGCTTGAACCGGGCCTTGCGCGTGCTCTATCAAGGCGCGCAACATGCTGGCAAAATGCTAGCCTTTGCGTGCAGTCGTATTTTGTCTGGAGATTGATGAACCGTGTCCAATGCCTCAAGCGCGGAAGATGCTCCGCAGCCACCCAAGGTGCTTAGCACGCCTCTGGAAATTTCCGCCAACCTACGGATGCTGCAGGAAAGTCACGACCCGCTGATCATCACTTTTCATGAGCGCAGCCAGCGCTTCCAGAGTTTTGTGATCGATGTTGACCGTGAAACCGGCACCCTGGCCCTGGACGAAATGATGCCGCGCGACGGCGAACGTTTCCTGTCCGCCGGTGAGCCCTTTCGCGTCGAAGGCTTCCATGAAGGTGTGCGAATCGCCTGGGAACAGCCGCAACCCATGACCATCGACGAGACCAACGGTTGCTACCGTGGCTCGATGCCCAATGAAGTGGTCTATCACCAACGTCGCAATGCCTTCCGCGCCGCCTTGAAGTTGGCCGCGCTGGTCAATGTCGAACTGGGCGGCGAGAAGCTCAAGGCGCCGTTGACTGGCAAGCTGCTGGACATTTCCGCCACCGGCTGCAAACTGCGCTTCGAAGGCGATATCTCCGAGCGCCTGCAACTGGGCCAGGTCTACGAACGTTTCATTGCCGCCCTGCCCTTCGGGCCCATGACCGCCCCCGTGGAGCTGCGCCACCTGCACTTCGAAGAAAGGATCAACACCACCTTCGCCGGCGTGCGCTTCCACAACATGAGCGGCCTGGTCCAACGCCAGGTCGAGCGTTTCGTCTATCAGCTGCAGCGTGAAGCGCGGCGCTTCGATAAAGACGACGATTTCTGATCCAGCAATCGCCATAAAAAAACGGGCCATCCTCATCAGGTGGCCCGTTTTTTTATGCCCAACGTTTCAGTTGCTCGACTTGTACGCCGGCTCCGGGTCCGACTCGTCCACCTCGGACGCCACCTCGGCCTCGGGTGGCGTGGCCACGACACTGTCGCACATCTGGTCCAGCACGATCTGCTCATCGACCCGCGGGTCAAGCGCCGCGCCCAGCGGCGACATGGCTTCCGGCATGACCACGTGCATCAAGGGCGCATCCTCGACCTGATGCAGGTTGGTCACCGCCGCAGGTCGGATCCGCCACACCAGCATCAAGGCGAAGAAGCTGAAAAACGCGTAGAGCATCTGGCTGCCGAACAGCTTCATCAGCACACCGGCCACCAGGGGCCCGATGCTTGCGCCGATGCCATAGGTCATCAGCAGCATGGCCGTCAGCGAGACCCGCCGATCGCCCTCGATATGGTCGTTGGAAAAGGCCACCGCCAGCGGATACAGGCAGAACTGCAGCAAGGACACCACGAAGCCTGCGGCGAACAACACCTCCAGCGGCGCATGGGACATGATCGCCAGCGGCAATGAGGCCAAGGCCAGCAGAAAGGCGATGCTGCGAATCAACAGTGCCCGGTCATAGCGATCCGACACCCAGCCCAGCGGCCACTGCACCAAAAAGCCGGCAAAAATGCAGCAGCCCATGAACATCCCCACCTGCTCGGTGGACAGCCCCTGCTGGGACGCATACAAAGGTGCCAGACCGTAGAAAGAGCCGACGATGATCCCGGCACCGAGAACGGTTGTCAGCGATTGCGGCACCCGCTTCATAAAGAAGCGCGGCTCCAGCGGCGCCGGATGCAACGGCGCCGGGTGAATCCGCCGGGTCATGGCCACGGGCACCAGGCACAGGGCAAAACACATCGCCACCGCCATCAGCAGTTCCAGGCCCAGGGCCGGGTGCAGGACCAGGATCATCTGCCCGAGGATCAACCCCAGGTAGGAGGCGATCATGTAGCCGCTGAAGACCACGCCGCGCTGCTTGGCTTCCGCCTGCTCGTTGAGCCAGCTCTCGATGACCATGTACTGGCACATCATCCCCAGGCCCACGATCATCCGCAGAAACAACCAGGCCGGCAGCCAGTCGATCAAGCCATGACCGAGCACCGCCGCACCGACAATACCGGCGCAGGTGGCATAGGCGCGGATATGGCCGACCCGGGCAATCAGCCGGTGGCCGATCTTGCCGCCCAGCACCAGGCCGAAGTAGTTGGCGGCCATCAAGGCGCCCACCCACAGGCTGTCGACATGCCCGGCGGCCAGGCGCAGGGCGAGGTAAGTACTCAAAAGGCCGGAGCCGATCAACATCATCAGCGAGGCGAAATACAGCGCTCGAAAGGGTTTCCAGATTTGGCGCATCGGCGTTCCGAGCGGCTCCTTGAATAGGGTATCGGGCTATCCGACAAGATAGCCCGAACGGGACGACTACAGCTATGCCTGGGAGGCCAGAACACGACGCTCCCAGGGGGTAATTTCATCCAGGAAACTGGTCAGCTCCAGGCTCTTCGAGGCGATGTAACCTTCGATGAACACGCTGCCGAACAGCTCCCTGGCCAACGGACTACGTTTCAGACGTTCGAGCGCGGCATGCAAGGTACATGGCAACGACAAAGAATCCGGAACTTCGAATTCGCCCTGGATGGCCGCCGTCGGTTCCAGCTCGTGCTCGATCCCGTACAGGCCCGCCGCCAGGCTCGCGGCGATCGCCAGATAGGGGTTGGCATCGGCCCCCGGCAGGCGGTTTTCCACACGTCGTGCCACCGGCGCACTGGCCGGGATACGCAAGCCGGCCGAGCGATTGTCATAGGACCAGCAGGCATTGTTCGGCGAGGCAAAGGGATGACACAGGCGCTGGTAGGAGTTCACGTTCGGCGCAAACAGCGCAGTGAAGTCCGCCAGGCAGGCCTGCTGCCCACCGATGAAATGGCGGAACGTCGCCGTCGGCTCACCCTTGGTATCGCTGAACACATTACGTCCGCCGTCGGCCTGCACCACGCTCTGATGGATATGCATCGAACTGCCTGGGGTGTGGGCCAGCGGCTTGGCCATGCAGACCACGCTCAGGCCGTGCTTGAGGGCGACTTCCTTGAGCAGGTGCTTGAACAGGAAAGTCTGGTCGGCCAGCAGCAGCGGATCGCCATGCAGCAGGTTGATCTCGAACTGGCTGACACCCATTTCATGCATGAAGGTATCCCGCGGCAGTCCCAGGGCGGCCATGCATTCGTAGACTTCGCTGAAGAACGGACGCAGGCCGTTGTTGGAACTGACGCTGAACGCCGAATGGCCCTCCTCGCGACGACCGTCCAGACCCACCGGCGGCAGGAACGCCTGGCTCGGATCGGGGTTGGGGGCGAAGACGAAGAACTCCAGTTCGGTCGCGACCACCGGCGCCAGGCCACGGGCCGCATAACGCGCGATCACCGCCTTGAGTTGACCACGGGTCGACAGGTTGGAGCTTTCGCCGCTCAGCTCGTCCGCATCGCAGATCGCCAGGGCACGCGGTTGCCGGCTCCAGGGCAGGCGGTGAATCTGTTGGGGATCGGCGTTGAGTGCCAGGTCGCCGTCGTCACTGCCGTAGAAACGCGCCGGCGGATAACCGCCCATGATGCATTGCAGCAACACCCCACGGGCCATCTGCAGGCGCCGCCCTTCGAGAAAGCCCTCGGCGGTCATCACTTTGCCGCGCGGGACACCATTGAGGTCCGGGGTGACACACTCAATCTCATCAATGCCGGTCAGTCGCTGGGCGAGTGAACGCTGGCCATCGGTCGTCATGACTCAATCCTTGTTATTGTGCGGGCCGCTAACGGCGTCCCGTACAAAATACGCATCACCCGTTCAAAATTTCAAGCAGGACACACAGAAAAACCTGACAGTGCAATCAGCTTGCACCCTCGCGCTCAGGGCAGGTAAAGACGGAAAAGCGCCCCGCCCAAGGTCCCTCCATTGGCGATCTCGATCCTTCCACGCACGCCGCTGCGCTCATGCAGCCCGGCAATCCGCGCGGCGAAATAGAGCCCCAGGCCGGTACTGCCGGTGGCCGGATTGATGCCCTGGACATAATCGGCCTGGCGCTCGACCATCTGCTCCGGATAGCCGGGACCGTCGTCGTTGATGGTCAGCACCAACTGCTCGCCCTCTTCGCGGACACTGACCAGCAGCGCATGACAGGCGTAGCCGATGGCATTGGTAATGATGTTGCCAACCACCGAACTGATCAGTTCCCGGTCGAAGAAACCCAGCGGGCTGAAATCGTCCACCTCGCAACTGGCGACGATCCCACGGCTGCTCAACAGCTCCTGGCGCCCGGCCAACTGTGCGCCGATAAAGTCGTCCATCTCATGGTAATCCGGCCGCAGCGGCAGCTGGTTGACCCCCAGCTTGTACAGCCCGAGCAATTGCACCAGCATGGTGTTGAGATGCGCGAACTCATACTCGATCACGCTGTGCTCGGGGGTTTCACGCTGGGCGTTGGGCAAGCGCGCCAGCCACTGGCCATGGGCCTGTGTCAGCATCGCCAGGGAGTTCTTCATGTCATGCACGGTGGAGGCGATCACCGTGGAAAAATCCAGCCCCTCGTGACCATCACTCATTCGCCGAACGCCCGGGTGCGCAATTTCTGATACCGCTCATAACGCGGGTCGCTGTCCGGCATCTTGCCGACCATTTTCAGACAGCCTCGACACTCCTCGAGCACGCCGGCATCGCCACCCTTCTGGGCAATGACGAGCAGGGCCTGGGCCGCGTTCAAGGCAATACTGATGTTCTTCGGTTGCAGCGCCAGGGCGCGGCGGAACAGCTCCACGGCTTCGTCCAGGTTGCCGCCCTTGTAGCTGCGCACGCCCTGCACGTTGAGATCGATGGCCGCCTTGCCGCCACCGAGGATCTGCGGATCGTCGGTCAGCTTGGCAATACCTTTCATCACCGTCGGATCGTCGCCATAGATCTCCACGCAGCTCTTGAGCATCGACGCCCCGGCCTCCGCCTGGCCCAGCTGCTGCAGCTGCTTGGCCACCAGCAGCGCGGCCTCGGCGCTCATGAAGTTCTCCATGCCGTCCAGACGCGACATCGCCTGCTCGGTGAGCTTATCGGCGGTTTCGGCATCGTTGAGCAGCAGGCTGGTGGCCTTCATCAAGCGCGCACGCACCTGCAAGCCCTGGTCGTTGGCGTTTTCCTTGGCCACCGCACTCAGGGTCTGGTTGATCTCCAGCCGGGTGCGGGTGTCCAGGCCACGCTCGCTGCCCTTGCTGATCAGCGCATGGGCCAGGCCCAGGTTGCTTTCCGGGTCCTTGAAGCGCGATTGCTCGCCCTGGGACACGGCCTGGCGATAGGCCCGGGAAGCACTTTCAAAGTCTTCGTTGGCCAGGGCCAGCTTGCCCAGCAACGATTGCCGGCGTACCGCCAGCGGCGACAAGCGCACGGCCTCTTCCAGCACGCTCTGCGCGCGCCGGGTATCGCCCTCCTGCACCAGCACCTCGGCCAGACCGTCATAGAGCGCCGGCATCATCGGAAAGGCCTTGAGCGCAGTCTCGTAGAGCACCTTGGCCTGGACGGTCTGGTTGCGCTTGAGCAGCAACTGCCCCATGCGCGCGTAGGCCCAGGGCAACGGGCGGTCGGCGAGGATGCCGGTGAGAAAACGCTCCAGGGGCTCGAACTGATTGAGGTTCCACATCGCGTCGGCGCGGTAGCGCAGGCACAACGGGGCGAAACGACTGTCCTGCTGGGTCAGACGGGTACAGGCGGCCAGTACTTCGGCCGGCTTGTCGCGGTCCAGCGCCTGCATGATCGGCTTGAGCAGGTTCTTGCGCTGTACCAGCTTTTCCAGGCGCTGAGCCAGGCCGGCGCGATTGAACGGCTTGGTCAGGTAGGCATCGGGCTCGTGCTCAAGGGCCGAAAGCACCATGGCCTGGCTGCTTTCGGCGGTGACCATGACAAACACACTTTCGTGGCTGATCAGCTTGTCGGTCATCAGGTCTTCGAGCACCTGCTGGCCGTTCTTCTTGCCATCGCCCAGATGGTAGTCATGCAGCACGAAATCGTAACGTTTCTGCGCACACATACGCAGCGCCTGTTCCCCGGTGTCGGCAGTGTCCACTTCCTTGACTCCCAGCTCCCGCAGCATGGACCTGACTGAACTGCGGAAATCGGAGAAATCATCGACGATAAGAAAGTTTTTTTGGTGATACGCCAGCATCGAGATTCCTGTTGTGGGAAATAGAAGATGAGCCCGTGGGCAATCACCAGAGCGGGTTCAGCTTCCCTGCCACCTTCGCGCGCAGATAATAACTAACGGCATTTTGCCATCAAGCAACTTTACAGCATCGTACAAAATTGCAGGCAAAACCCGACCTTTTGCCAAGCGTAGCGGCAAAAGCTATAGAGGCTTGATTGACAGCTCGAGACACACCTCAGCCCGCGATAGCGGACTTTCGGGTTATCCCCATCAGGGTATCGTCAGACACCGCGAAAACCTGAGACCCGGACAAAGAGTTGCCAGCATCGAGCGCGACGCGGCACTGGCCTATGCTGTCGACGGCTTCATCCGGTATCCATGGAATCGACTCGTCATATTAAGGGAATAATCTTGAGCGCCAGGCTGTGTAACAACGTCATTGCTGTCACCTTCGTCAGCAAACACAAAGCGGCTTGCCAGCCGATTGCCGATCAACTGGACGTGCCAGTGGAGAACATCCTCGGTCTCGCGGCCCAGGAGAGCCAATACGGCAGTGGCCGTATCGCCCGGGAACTGAACAACTATTTTTCCCTGCACGCGCCGGCTCCCTTGCAGATCGGCGAAGAAGCGCCAATGAGCAACGCCAGGATCAAGGTGGCGAAACGGTTTCGCCCAGTATCTGGCCGAGATCATCACCACGGTCAAAGGACGGTTGGCGTGCTGATCAAAACCGTCACTTCATGGTTGCTGACCGTCGGCCTGACCAGCGCCACGTTCTCGGCCTGCGCCGCCTCGGCACTGCCTCCCGAGCAGATCAAGCCGCAGGGCCTGAGTCGTGAACAAGCCCAGCAAGTGCTGGTGGTCGCGCTCAAGCAATTGCAGGCGCAGATCATGAGCAGGACCGGCAAGACCCTGAGTGATGAAGCAGGACAACGCCAAGGGTTGGGCTGCGAGGACGACAAGTAGGCCGCCGGCTCAACGCATCGCCTGGCGTTTGTCCAGCAACGCAAACAGCTGGATACCGGCCAACATGGCCAGTACGAACACAATGACCTGCCAATGCCCGGTCAGCAGAATCGCCACCGCCGGTCCCGGGCAGATGCCGGCGATCCCCCAGCCCACGCCGAACAGCAGACTACCACCCATCAACCGCGCATCCAGCTCGCGCTTGAGCGGTATCTGCATCGGCGCGCCCAACAGCGACTGCCGGTGTTTGCCGGCCCAGCGAAATGGCCAGGCTGCGACGGCCACCGCTCCCGCCATGACCAGCCCCAGGGAAGGATCCCAGGCCCCCGCCAAATCAAGAAACCCCAAGACCTTGGCCGGGTTGGCCATACCTGCCAGCAGCAGGCCGATGCCGAATATCAGGCCGCCCAAAAAAGCCGTCAGCTTGGTCATAGCGAGACTCCCAACACATGGCGAAGGACATGGACCGTGGCAAATCCCGCGGCCATGAAGCACAGCGTGGCGACAATCGAGCGTGGCGACAGCCGTGAAATACCACACACGCCGTGCCCACTGGTGCAACCCGAGCCATAACGGGTTCCCAATCCCACCAGCAGGCCCGCCAGCACCAGGCCGGGCACGCCGGTCTCGAAGCGGATCGGCGGCAGGGCATGGAACACGCCCCACAACAACGGTGCCAGCAGCAAGCCAAGCAAAAACAACGCCTTCTCACCGCGCCCTTCGCTGCCGCGTTGAAGCAGGCTGCCGAGCAAGCCGCTGATGCCGGCAATACGGCCGTTGGCAAGGATGAACAGAGCCGCTGCGAGCCCGATCAACGCGCCCCCGGCCAGCGCCGACCACGGCGTAAAGTCAAGCCAGTCGATAGTCATATCGCCTCTTCCACTGAATAAAGAGAGTATGCATGGCCGTGAGTACAGTCGATCTGCGTCAATGTTCCGGCCCGCATGGGCGGATATCGTCACCACAGTAGCGACGCTCCTTGAAAAGTCCGACTCACGGAACTGAACGATCATGCCTGTGAGCCGATACAAAAAACATAACACGCTTGCTCCTCGACCCGGGATTTCCTATGAAGTGGAAAATACGCAACAAGGTTCTGCTGCTGTCCGTGATTCCGGCCCTCTTGCTGGCCTTGATAATTCAACTCCTGGCCTTTTCCGAGCAGCAGGCCATGGGCGAGCGAAGCATCGAGGAGACCCGGCAGACCCTGATAAAAACCCGCAAGGACGAGTTGGTGCACTACCTTGATCTCGCCTACAGCGCCATCAAGCCGCTTTATGAAGGAGCCGACGCCATGAGCCCGGCCACCCAGGAGGAAGCCAAGCGTCGACTACGCGACCTTCACTATGGGCAAGACGGCTATTTCTTCGGCTACAACGACAAGGGCGACAGGATTTTTCTGGCCGCTGGCAAAGACGATGGGAAAAACTTCTGGGACCTGAAAGACAGCCACGGTACTTATCTGATCAGAGAGCTGATCGCTGCCGCCAAACGCGGTGGTGATTTCGTCACGTACTACTTCCCCAAACCCGGTAATGACGACACCGCCTATCCCAAGCTGTCCTACAGCATCTCTCTGGACAAATGGAACTGGGTCGTCGGCGCCGGTTTTTATATCGACGGCCTGGACGCCCTGATCGCCGCGCAGACGCAACACCAGCAGCAGGCCATGGACGCCCTGCGCTGGAAGCAATGGGGCATCATGGGGGTGCTGCTGATCGTGCTCAGCATCGCCGCCGCTTATGTCGCCCGCAGCATCGTCAGGCCACTCGGTTTGCTGACGCGCAGCCTGCAAGAGCTGGCCAGCGAAGACGGCGACCTCACCCGCCAGTTGCCCATCGATGGCAATGAAGAAACCGCCGAGCTGGCCAGTGCCTTCAATCAGTTCGCCGGAAAAATCCGCCATATGGTGCTGGACCTGGCCCGCTGCGCCCAGCAGTTGCAGGAGCGCAATGAACAGCTCAAGCAGAGCGCCCAGCATGCTGCCGATGCGCTGATGCGCCAGACCCGCGACGCCGAGCAGGTCTCCCACGCCATGGAGCAGATGGCCCTGGCCACCCATAACGTCGCGGAGTCAGCGCAAAATGCCGCCCAGGCGACCCGCCATACCGATGAGCAGGCCCAGGCCATGCACACCAACGTAAACGACACCGTCGATGCCATCGGCGGCCTCGCGCAGGATATCGAAAAGGCCGCCCAGGATATCCAGACCCTGGGCAACGATGTGGAATCCATCGGTTCCATCCTCGATGTGATCCGCGGCATTGCCGAGCAGACCAATCTACTGGCCCTCAACGCCGCCATCGAGGCCGCTCGCGCAGGTGAACAGGGTCGCGGATTTGCCGTGGTGGCCGACGAAGTCCGTTCGCTGGCCCAGCGTACCCAGCAAAGCACCCAGGAAATCCAGAGCAAGATCAGCCAGCTGCAACAGGGTGCCCGGGCGGCAGTCAGCACCATGCAAAGCAGCCTCGGTGGCAGCGAGCTGGCGGTGACCAAGGTCAACGGTACCGGCCAGATCCTGGCTCAGGTGAGCCATGCGGTGTCCGAGATCAATGGCATGAACAACCAGATCGCGACCGCCGCGGAAGAGCAGTCGAGCATTGGCGCGGAGGTGAACCAGAGCCTGGCGCAAATCAGCCAGCACATCAACGACACCCAGGCCATCACCACGCGCAACAACGAAATGTGTGTCGAGCTGGATCAGCTGTCGCGAGAGTTGGGGCTGCTGGTCAAACGCTTCAGGGTCTGAGGGGGCGAACAGGGCGCTGTCTATTCTGCGGCGCCCAAGGGAACCAAGACCAATGAATGATTCTTCATTTCAAAATATTACTAAAAATCACACGACAGTCATCAGACAGAAATATTTCAGGAATTAAATCGTAACGTCTCTTTATAGGTGGGTCACTCCACTTAACCCTTTCATTGAGGTGTTGTCGTGATGTTGCTGACTAAAAAAAGCCTGTCTGTCCTGCTGGCTTCTCTCTGCCTGAGCGGTGTCGCTCACGCGACCGATGTTACCGGCGCTGGCTCCAGCTTTGTCTATCCGGTTCTGTCCAAGTGGTCGCAGGACTACAGCAAAGACTCCAGCAATCGCATCAACTACCAGTCGATCGGCTCGGGTGGCGGTATTGCCCAGATCAAGGCGGCCACCGTGGATTTTGGTGCCTCCGATGCCCCGCTGTCGGCGGATGACCTCAAGGCCGGCGGCCTGGGTCAATTTCCTAGCGTGATTGGCGGCATCGTGCCGGTAATGAACATTGAGGGTGTCGCGGCGGGCCAACTGAAGCTCGACGGTGAGACCCTGGCGAAAATCTTCCTGGGTGAAATCACTGAGTGGACCGACCCGGCCATCGTCGCCCTGAACCCAGGCGTGAAACTGCCTGGCGGTAAAATCACCGTGGTGCACCGCTCCGACGGCTCGGGTACCTCGTACAACTTCACCAACTACCTGGCCAAAGTGAGTGATGGCTGGAAATCCAAAATCGGTTTCGGTACCACCGTGCCTTGGCCGGTCGGTGTCGGTGGTAAAGGCAATGAAGGTGTCTCCGCCTACGTCAAGCAGATCAAGAACTCCATCGGCTATGTTGAGTACGCCTACGCCCTGCAAAACAAGATGACTCACGCGCAGCTGAAAAACGCCGCCGGGAAATTCATCCAACCTAACGCCAAAGCGTTTGCGGCCGCTGCCGACACCGCCGACTGGGCCAACGCCAAAGACTTCAACCTGATCATGACCAACGCGCCTGGCGACGGCGCATGGCCGATCACGGCGACCACCTGGATCATCATGTACAAACAGCCAAAGAATGCCGAGCAAAGCCAGGCGGCCTTCAACTTCTTCAAATGGTCGCTGGAAAATGGCCAGCAACAGGCCTCGGCGCTGGACTATGTGGCGCTGCCTGACTCCCTCGTCAAGCGCATCGAAGGTTATTGGAAGTCTGACTTCGCCCATTGATCCAGCAATAGCTAAAACACCCCTTCCTCGGGCAGTCTTTGCCGAGTGAAGGGGTTTGTTTGTGAGCAGACTTCTGATGAACGATATAGTCCAACCCCCGGCCATGACCCTTTACGCAGGCGAAGTGACGAGTGATGCGCGTGCGACTCGCGATCATCGTCATGATCTCTGGTTCAAGCGCTCGATGATGGGCGCGGCGATGCTGGTGCTGTTGCTCCTGGCAAGCATCGCGGCTTCGACACTCTGGGGCGGCAGTCTTGCGCTCAAGACCTTCGGTTTCGGCTTTCTGACCAGCACCGAGTGGGACGCGGTCAATAACCACTTTGGTGCCCTGGTGCCGATTTACGGCACCCTGGTGACGTCTTTCCTGGCCTTGCTGATTGCAGTTCCCGTCAGCTTTGGCATTGCGATTTTCCTGACTGAGGTCGCCCCCCCCTGGCTACGGATGCCCGTCGCCTCGGCGGTTGAATTGCTCGCGGGGATTCCATCGATTATCTACGGCATGTGGGGCCTGTTCGTGTTCGGCCCGTTCATGGCCGAACACCTGTCGCCCTGGATCAATGACTACCTGGGCTCGTTACCTTTGGTCGGTTCGCTGTTTCAGGGCCCACCCCTGGGCATCGGCATGCTGACCGCCGGCATCGTCCTGGCAATCATGATCATGCCCTTTATCACCTCGGTCATGCAGGAAGTGTTTCGCAGCGTTCCCACGCCACTCAAGGAGTCTGCCTACGCACTGGGCGGCACCACCTGGGAGGTGGTCTGGGACATCGTCCTGCCTTACACCCGCTCCGCAGTGGTCGGCGGTATTTTCCTCGGACTGGGACGCGCGCTGGGCGAGACCATGGCGGTGACCTTCGTACTGGGTAACGCCCAGCAATTCTCGGCCTCGTTGCTGATGCCCAGCAGCTCCATCGCTTCGGTGATCGCCAATGAGTTCAGCGAAGCCTATACCGACCTGCATCGCTCGGCGCTGATTGCACTGGGCTTCTTGCTGTTTATCGTCACCTTTATCGTATTGGCGCTGGCGCGACTCTTACTGATGCGGCTTTCACGCAAGGAGGGTGTATGAGCGGTAACGAACGTCTCTACCGAATCCGCGCCTTCAAGAATCAGCTGGCGATGGTGCTCAGTTGTGGCGCCACGGTCTTCGGCCTGGTCTGGTTGGTCTGGATCCTGCTGACCACGGTCATCAACGGCTTTCAGGCGCTCAATCTGCGTCTCTTTACCCAGATGACACCGCCACCTGGTGTCGAAGGCGGCTTGGCCAACGCATTTTATGGCAGTGCCCTGATGTCGGCGATCGCCCTGCTGATCGGCACGCCGATCGGCTTGATGGCGGGCATCTGGCTGGCGGAGTTCGCACGCCATTCGCGCCTGGGCAACGTCGTCCGATTTATCAACGACATCCTGCTGTCGGCACCGTCGATTGTGCTGGGCCTGTTCGTCTACACCGCAGTGATCCTGCCGTTGAACCTGCTGACCAATCACCAGTCCGGTTTCTCCGCGATCGCCGGGGCCCTGGCCTTGGCACTCCTGGTGATTCCAGTGGTGGTCAGGACCACCGACGAGATGCTGCAACTGCAACCCACCACCCTGCGCGAGGCGGCGCTGGCGTTGGGTGTACCGCAGTGGAAATTGACGCTGCAAATCGTCCTGCGCGCGGCGAAAGCCGGTGTGCTGACCGGCATTTTGCTGGCGCTGGCCAGGATCACCGGCGAAACAGCGCCGCTGCTGTTTACCGCGTTCGGCAACCAATTCTGGAGCAGCAATCTGCTCAAGCCGATTGCCAGCGTGCCCGTGGTCATTTTCCAGTACGCCATGAGCCCTTTCGAGGACTGGCACTCCCTGGCCTGGGCGGGTGCGTTGGTACTGACCTTGTTCGTACTGATCCTCAGCCTTCTGTCCCGTTTGATCCTTTTGCGCAATAGGTTGACTTGATGAATAGCCGTGACCTTGGCAACGAAAAAACCAAAATTCGCGTTCGTGGCCTGGAGTTTTTTTACAACAACCAGCGCTCCCTGAAGTCCATCGACATGGATATTCCCGAGAAACGCATCACCGCGATCATCGGGCCTTCAGGTTGCGGTAAGTCGACACTGCTGCGGGTATTCAACCGGATCTACTCCATGTATCCGAAGCAGGAGGCGCGTGGCGAGGTCTTGCTCAACGGCGAGAACATCCTTGCGCCGGGCTACTCGATGAATCGCCTGCGCAGCCATGTCGGCATGGTCTTCCAGAAACCCGTACCCTTTCCGATGTCGATCTATGACAACGTGGCCTACGCCGTGCGTCACCATGAGCAGCTGTCCCGGCATGAGATGGATGAGCGTGTCGAGCAGGCCCTGAGTGGTGCCGCGCTGTGGGACGAGGTCAAGGATAAGCTCAAGCAAAGCGCACAGGGCCTTTCAGGCGGTCAACAGCAGCGTCTTTGCATCGCACGGACCATCGCCTTGCGGCCACAGGTCTTGCTCCTGGACGAACCGACTTCCGCGCTTGACCCGATCTCCACCGGGCGCATCGAGCAGTTGATCACTGAACTGAAAGAGCAGTACACCATCATCATCGTGACCCACAACATGCAGCAAGCGGCGCGGGTGTCGGACTACACCGCGTTCATGTTCATGGGTGAATTGATCGAGCATGCGATGAGCGACACTATCTTCACCAATCCGAAGAAGAAGCAGACCGAAGACTACGTGACTGGTCGCTTTGGCTGATCCGCCCGCTAATAAAGAAACCACCTGCAGAGGTGGTTTTTTTATGCCTGGGATTTATTGGCTACGCCGGCCTGTAGAAGCCGGGCACGGCGCTATCTCTGTGCGCTGGAACACCCGCCCCCTGTGGGAGCCAGCTTGCTGGCGATGGGGCCCTTGAGCCTTGCAGCGCCCATGCGGCCGCCATCGCCGGCAAGCCGGCTCCTACAAAGACCGGGCACGGCGCTATCCCTGCGCTGGAACACCCGCCC
>NZ_JBWKTH010000040.1:0-50380 GCF_059420225.1 Pseudomonas sp. GW821-FHT04D07 | reverse complement strand
CTTGAAGAAAGAGAAGAACTTCTTCGAGACGCGGGTGATCGAGTATCAGACTGGCGGGGCGTTGAGCTGGGATTGATACCGCTGTTCACCTTGGGTGAATAGACTGGAATACCGAAAAGCCCTGAACTTGTTCAGGGCTTTTTCGTTTGCGTCTGGGCACTGCGGCTATGAAACCATGTGCTTCGCTTCCAGCCCGCGCGTTTCGATCACATCGAATACGTCACTGGCATCCTGTAATAATAGCCGTGAAATAGAGGCGATATTGCCCAAATCTCGCGGATCACTATCGCTTAACCGTATACAGGTGAACAAGGTCATCAATTTATTGACCGCCCGTATGAAGTGTATAGAGCCAGCGACGGTAGCCACATAGGCGCATTCGACTATGTGACAGGCGAACAGCTCAAGCCCGCTAATAAAAAGCGTAATCTTAAAAAATGTCTGTGAGGTTTCCATGGGACTGAAATTGCGAATCCAGTGGTTTGACAAACTCACAGAGCTTGGTGAGGGTGGAGAACGCTCCTTAGACCAAGGCGATGACTATTCCATGATGGAGTCCCTAGGGCTGCCCCCAAAAACCACTATAAACAATGGATGCTTTAACATTTCCGATGAATGGAAAGCAAAATTACAGCCCTACTTCAACCACGAAATTAACTTAAAAAAACATGACTATACAATTGCATTCGATCATGCAGACAAATGGCGATAGCTGACTTTCAGAAGAGTGCTCTACGCAGGATTTTATGATGTTAAAAACCAGCCACTCAAAATCAACGAAAGAAAAACAAATTTCTATCGACACAAGGAAAGATATTAAAAAACAAAATTTTATTTATATTGCGACTGCATCGTCAGACTGCGATCGTAACCACTTCCCGCTGGAAACAGACCACCCAAAAACTGAAAATTCCATTCCGGACAAACGTTTGTTCATCTGCAACGAGGGAGCGTTTGACTCATTCAAGCAGGATTCGGAAACTAGTCTTGCATGAGGGAATCCGTTCCTGCAACAACTCCTGACAAGGCCAAAACGCTGGAATTGAACTATCAGAGGTAGGTGATCTAGTATCAGCCTAGGAATTCGGCCACCACCCAGGCATTGGCGTGGTTCGCAGCACTATTCCCAGCCGAGCGATGGAAAGCCGAAGTCGTACCAGATGGACCACAGGACAACAAGCAAACCGGCAAGAACCTCGCGGCGGCGATAGCGCACCAGGTAGCGCAACACCACGCTCAGGTCGGAACGACTCAAAGCACGCAGGCTTTGCCCGTAGGACATCAGGCGCAACGCATCCTCAGCCGTGTCGTGGCTGCGACGCGGGTCATAGCCATATCGCCGGTAGGCCCCCGATGCGCCGGAGAAACCCAGCAGAATTTCGCCCTCCAGATGGACCAGGCGCGGCCTCAGGTTCAGGGACTCCATCAGGTCCGTGGCGCTGTTGACGATGGAACTCACGCGGTCTTCGCCGAGGACGCTGATCGCATCACC
Organism: Pseudomonas sp. GW821-FHT04D07; assembly: GCF_059420225.1. Lineage (NCBI taxonomy): Bacteria > Pseudomonadati > Pseudomonadota > Gammaproteobacteria > Pseudomonadales > Pseudomonadaceae > Pseudomonas > Pseudomonas sp. GW821-FHT04D07. The sequence goes on along the minus strand of NZ_JBWKTH010000040.1, from coordinate 48,888 downwards.
CGTGACGTCCACGTGCGTACCAGTCAGGAGGTTGCCTTGCTGTTCCGAATAGAACAGTTGGCCCACCGTATTGTTTAGGCCGGTCCGTAGATCTCGAACATGATTGGCGCCCAATAGCTGATACCAGTTGCGATCGGCCCGGCCATTCTGCAGGCGCTGCACCACGTTATCCCAGGTCGCCACCAGGGTATTGGCGTTCATCGCCACGAACAATGCGCGCACCACAGCCATTCGCTCATCGACTCGACTGTTCAGGACGCTCTGCACCGCCCGCCGCAGGAAGTTGTCGGCCACGATATGCCGTAGATGGAAAGCACCGCCACGGATATCGTCGAAGTTCGTCGCTGCCGTCTGGATGTCCAGTGCTGACGGCCCGGGATTGCCCAGTGCCTGCACCTGCGCGCTGCCAAAGCTGGAGAGCGATGTATCGATCGTCTGTCTGCTGAAATTACCTCGGCGCAAACTGTGCGTGATAGGTGTACGCCAGTCGGTGATGGCCGGGGGCTCTTGCTCCTCGTTTTCCTGATACCGATGCAAGACATCACCGGTTTCTTGGGTCTGCGCCATTCGAAGCCCAAAACGCCTAAACAGGTGGCGACAGGAGCGAGTACGGTTTTATTGAGCCGCATCAGTTCCCCTCTAGTCCCGATGCTCTAGGCTGCTCTTGAGCCCTTGCCGTTTGCGGGGCGTTCAGGAGCTTTTATGCCAACATCCCCGGTTCAGGTCACCCTCAATGGAGAACTGATCGAAACCAGCGCCCTGCGTTCGATCCTGGAAGCCGTTATCGACTCAGGACAACCGCTCATCGACGCTGTCGGCTGCATGGGCCAAGGCGTCTGTGGCTCATGCCGGGTACTGATCCGGCGTGCCGGCGAACGTGAGGTCAGCACCGCCCTGGCCTGCGAAACCCGAGTCGAGCAGGGTTTGCAGATCAGCTTCCTCGACCATCTGCCCATGAACCGGCACCACACCTACAACCTCCACGACTGGGACGACACCTGGAACATCTCGGAGCGCATTGCCGCCACCTTTCCCGAAGCCAGTCATTGCCGGCACTGCGGCGGTTGCGACCGCGCCTGCCCCAAGGGCCTGGAGGTGCAGAAAGGCGTCAACCTGGCCGCCGTCGGGGATCTGTCAGCCAGCCAGGTATTCGACGAATGCATCATGTGCAACCTGTGCACCATTGCCTGCCCCGAGCATATTTCGCCGAACCATCTGGGCCTCTACATACGCCGGATGTCAGCTTCCGTCGGCTTTCGACCGGCGGACCTGATGCAGCGCCTGAGCCAGATCAACCGCGGCGTGATGAGCGTCGACCCCAACGTGACGCTGGAATAAGGAACACAACATGCCCGGTATTCCTTATCTGCAAGCACTGGCCCAACTGCGCGCCAGCGCTTGCGCGCCCGCCTCTGAAGCATTCGATAAACAAGCACTGCTGCACGCCTTCCACCCGGACTATCAGGTTGGCGCCAATACGCCGCTGCAGGTGGGCGTGAATCGCGGCGACAACTGCCCGCGCGAACTAACAGACCGCCTGCACAGCAACGCGCAAATTGATGACGCGGCCTTGGCCGGTGCCCCGGTGGTCAATACCGGGGTGCTGATTATCGGCGGCGGCGGTGCCGGTTGCGCAGCGGCGCTGACCGCCGTGGAACATGGTGCCCATGTCATCCTCGCGACCAAGCTGCGCCTGGGCGACAGCAATACGGTGATGGCCGAGGGCGGCATACAGGCTGCCGTCGGCGAGGACGACAGCCCCCAGATTCACTTTGAAGACACCCTGCGCGCCGGCCACCTCTGTGCCGATCGAACGCTGGCGGCGCGTCTCGCCCAGTCGGGACCGGAGAGTATTCGTTGGTTGATCGAGCGCGGCATGCACTTCGATCTCGCCGAGGGCGGCTTGATCGGTGGCAAGCTGCTGCGCAAGAAACCCGGCGGTGCCAGCCGTGCGCGCATCCTCTCGTTCAAGGACTACACGGGTCTGGAGATGATGCGGGTACTGCGCGAGGCGGTGGAACTGGAAGAGCGGGTGAGCGTGTGGAACCGCTGCCCTCTGGTAGAGCTGCTCTCCGACGAAAGCGGCACCTGCGTGGGCGGCGTGCTGTACAACCTGGAACGGCACAGCTTCATCCTCGTACGCGCCAGCCGCGTGATACTCGCCACGGGCGGCGCCGGGCGCCTGCACCTGAATGGTTTCCCCACGTCCAACCATTATGGCGCAACCGCCGACGGTTTGATCCTGGCCTATCGTCTTGGCGCTCGCCTGCGCGAAATCGACTCCTTCCAGTATCACCCCACCGGTTTGGCCTGGCCGGCGCATCGTGTCGGCGGGCTTATTTCCGAAGCCGCGCGCTCGGCTGGAGCCTATCTGGTGAACGGCCTGGGGCAGCGTTTCATTCCCGAACTGCAAACCCGCGATGTGGTGTCCGCCGCAATCCTCAAGGAATGCGCAGAAGGCCGTGGCGTCGAGCGTGACGGGCAACTGGGCGTCTGGCTCGATACACCCGGTCTGGAGCGCCGCCATCCGGGGATTCTTAGGGAACGCCTGGTGAGCCTGGGGCATGTCGCGAGCCAGTGCGGTATCGATCCGGCCGTAGAGCCACTAATCGTCCGGCCGACCCTGCATTATCAAAACGGAGGAGTGGCCATCAACGAGAACGGTGAAACCTCGGTACGCGGGCTGTACTGCGTCGGCGAAATCAGCGGCGGCATCCATGGACGCAATCGCATGATGGGCAACGCCCTGGCAGAGATCATCACCTTCGGACGCCGGGCTGGAGAGCACGCGGCACACACCGCCGACCCCACGCCCGCGCCGAAGGTCGGCCTGTCACACGTGTACGACTGGCAACGCCAGTTGATCGCCGCCGGCTTGCCACTGAACGTCTACGGCCCCGAGTTGTTCCCCGGGTACGGCAACTTCGACCTGCGCCGGCACAGCGCCGTGCCCCACCGGGCCAAGGGTGCACTGCCGACCACTCACGCCGACTCGCTGCCTTACTGAGATGCCTGAGATGAAGACTCAACTCGTATTACTCGCCCCCGCCGTACAAGTGGGCGCCGATCTCGATGCCTGGTTCGCCCAGGGCGGCGGCGAAGGCTTGCGCGCCGCGCTAAGCGATCCGGGCGGCATCCTCCCGACCCTGGCCGAAGCAGACCTGCGCGGCCTGGGTGGCGCCGGTTTCCCTACCCATCGCAAGTGGGCCGCCGTGGCGGAGCAACCTGCGGAGCTGGAAAAGTATGTCCTGTGCAACGGTAACGAGGATGAGCCAGGCACCTTCAAGGATCGCGAGCTACTGGAAAAATCGCCGCATCAGGTGATCGAGGGCGCGCTGATTGCCGCGCTAGCCACACGGGCCAATCACGTTTATCTCTACGTCAACCCGCACCAGCACGGCGCAGTGGCCGTTGTGCGTCAGGCCGTCGAGCAATGGCGGGGCTGCGCCCTCCTGGCCGAAGTCGCCCGGCAGCAGAATCGCCCGATCGACCTTGCGGTGGTGGAAAGCTCGGGCCTGTATATCGGTGGCGAAGAAACCGCCGTGATCGCCAGTGTCGAAGGAGGCTTCCCCTTCCCCCGGCAAAAACCTCCCTACCCCGCGCAAAGTGGCGTGCATGGCCAACCGACACTGATCAACAACATCGAAACCCTGGCCCAGGTTGCCCACATCCTGCGCCATGGCGCCGCCTGGTACCGAGACCTGGGCCTGGGTAACGCCTGTGGGACCAAGCTCTACTCACTCTCCGGGGACGTACTCAGGCCAGGCCTGTACGAGCTACCGATGGGCACCTCGCTGCGCACGCTGATTTTCGAGCACGGCGGTGGCATGTTGTGCGAACGCGCTTTCAAGGCGGTATTCACCGGCGGTCCTTCCAATACCCTGCTGGGCACGGGCGATCTGGATGTGCCCCTGGACTTTGATGCGCTCAAGGCCCGTGGTTCAAGCCTGGGTACGGGGGCCATGATCGTGATCTCGGAGGGCACCAGCATCGTGCGCAAGGTGGCGGAGTACGTCGACTTCTTTGCGGCGGGCTCCTGCGGCCAGTGCCCACCATGTAAAGCCGGGACCTATCAACTCTCGCGGTTGCTGCGGCGAATCGATACCGGTATGGGCCTGCCCAATGACCTGCAGGCACTGGAGAGTCTCTGCCATTTGCTTCCGGGCAGCGGCCGCTGTGGCCTGATTGATGGCGCGGCAACGGTAGTACTCAGCTCCCTGAAGCAATTTCGCAACGAATACGCCGCTCAAGTCATTGCCGTGGGTGGATGACGTCCAATCGCCCGTCAATTGCCTTCAGCCCTCGGTATTATTAGGAACTCGATAGTGCGTAATCTCTGGACCTTTCTGCTGCCACCTTGCGTTGCGCTTGTGCTCGCACTCCTTCCGGCACCTGCCGGATTGGCCCCGCATGCCTGGTATTTTTTCGCCCTGTTCGCCGGCGTGGTCGTAGGCCTTATTTTCGAACCGCTGCCGGGCGCCGTGATTGGCCTGATCGGGGTCGCGGTCGCGGCGGTGTTGGCCCCCTGGGTGCTGTTCAGTCCGGAACAATTGGCCAGCGCAGGCTTCAAGGTGCCCGCGGAGGCCTTGAAATGGGGCCTGTCGGGCTTCGCGAACAACACGGTCTGGTTGATCTTCAGCGCCTTCATGTTCGCCCTGGGCTATGAGAAAACCGGGCTGGGGCGGCGTATTGCGTTGCTGCTGGTCAAGCGCATGGGCCGCAAGACCCTGACCCTGGGCTATGCCGTCATGCTCGCGGACCTGGTGCTGGCGCCCTTTACCCCGTCCAACACCGCTCGCAGTGGCGGCACCATCTACCCGGTGATTCGCAACCTGCCTGGACTCTACGACTCCAAACCGAACGACCCCAGCGCGCGGCGCATCGGTTCCTATCTGATGTGGGTTGCCATCGCGTCCACCTGTGTCACCAGCTCGCTGTTCATGACCGCATTGGCGCCCAACCTGCTGGCCTCGGCCCTGATCGAAAAAATCGCCGGCGTGCATATTTCCTGGGGCCAGTGGTTTATCGCCGCGGCACCGGTCGGCTTGCTGTTACTGGCAGTGCTGCCGTTGCTGGCGTACTGGCTGTATCCGCCACAGATCAAGAGCAACGAAGAAGTGCCGGCCTGGGCGGCCCGCGAACTGACCGATCTGGGCCCACTGTCACGTCGCGAAAAGATCCTGTTGGCGTTGGTGGTGAGTGCGCTCGGACTGTGGATATTCGCGGGGGATTGGCTCGACCCGGCCCTGGTGGGCATCCTCGTCATCGTGTTGATGCTTCTGAGCAATGTCATCACTTGGGATGACGCACTGGGCAACAAGGCAGCCTGGAACACCTTCGCCTGGTTCGCCACGCTGGTGGCCCTGGCCGACGGCCTGACACGGGTGGGCTTTGTGCCGTGGTTCGGTCAATTCGTCGCGGCCCACCTGAATGGATTTTCTCCCAACGTTGCCATGGTGCTGCTGGTGGTGGTGTTTTATCTGGCCCATTACCTGTTCGCCAGCTCCACCGCCCACACCACCGCGCTACTGCCGGTGATGCTGGCAGCCGGGATGGGGGTGAGCGGCATCGATCTGCAAGCCTTCGCGCTGCTTTTGGGCACTTCGCTGGGGCTGATGGGCATCATTACACCCTATGGCACGGGGCCGAGCCCGGTCTACTACGGCAGTGGTTATCTGCCTAGTGCCGATTACTGGCGCCTGGGCTCTATCTTCGGCGGGTTGTTTCTCATTCTGCTGCTGGGTCTGGGCGCGCCTTGGATCCTTGCGCTGTCCTAGGCTACACCGCCGCACAGAGCGTTGCCCATTCTCAACGGTCTGCCACGCCGGCTTGAACGAGGTTACTTCAATGCATGAATCATTGGATTCTTCATAGAAAGAGCCTCACGTAGACCGGCTCAAGTTTATGATATGACCGTTGGAAACGGTCCTGCCGTCTCGCCTAATTTTATGCCAGTACCCGTTCAAGCCTCTTGAAACAAAGTAACCCGATCATGCTGACAACAGCGAAGACGAGCCAACCCATGCTGATCGGCGTCCATCCCGCGCCCATGCTGCCCAGATAGTTTCCCAATGCCCCACCTATCGCCCAAGAGACTGCTGACGCGCCGAAATAGCTTCCCGCGTTGCTCTCGGTCGTCAGTTCAGCGAGAGCGATGTTCGAGGCGGGCAAGATGAGGCTTTCACCGAACGTAAAAACCAAAGCGATGACGACGAGGATCACCAGAGACTGCTGCGAGTTCCATTCACCCAGGAAAATGAGCGCTGCCAGCGCGAAACAGGCGAGCAGCGCGAGATGACCGATTGACATCAGCGATCGCCACCCCGCGCGTTGGAACCATCGCATCCCCAGAAGCGCGGTTAAGACACCGAACAAAGCGTTCGCGATGTAGAACGGTCGCACACCGTTATACCCTGACGCTCCCTGAGCAAAAGTCAGCGGGATGAACACATAAATTTGCGTGTACACCGTCCAGAACGGGATAAGTGCGATGCAGAGTCTTCGAAATTGCCGGTCATGGAAAACCTCAAAAAACGCAGAGGCAACCCGCCTCGGTCTTGCATGCCCGCGCGTTCGTACAGCGGCGAACGGTGCCACCAAAGCCAACACAGCAAAGATATAACCGCTCACCTCAAAGGGAAAAGCGCCGCCATGGGCAGGCAGTAAGAACAGCACCGTTGGCCCGACCAGCGCCCCCAGATTAAGTACAAGATTATTCAAAACGAAGACACGCGAACGGATGTCTGTTTTGAGGGTGCCGAACACGGAGTACGCGGTCGTTTCATAGAGGGCTGCGCCGAGTCCACTCAAGAAGGCACATGCGAGCAACGCGGAGAAATCAAGAACGTGGCCCAAGCCGATGAATCCCATAGCACGGCAGACCAGGCCTAACGAAGCCAGCACTCGGCTATCGAAGCGGTCGGTAGCGAATCCTAGAATAAGCGGCAACAGCCGACTCGACAACAGGCTCACGGTGAGTACGCTCGCGATGTCGCCAGCACTCAAATGTCGCTCGACACTCAGAAAGGCAGCCAGCAGCGGAAAAGACCCGAACACCGAGAGATTAACCAGAAGCTGCAGAAAGAGCAGGACCGTTGTTGCTAAACCAATGCCGCCGGTGAATCGATCAAAAAGCGACGAACCCCGGCGAACCTTCATTGATTGCACGGCGTTACTTGCAGACCGAACTTTTCGCAAATCGAGTTTATTCCCCAATTCGCGGTGATCGACATCATCCATCCTTCTCTCCCTGACGTTTTTATGGGCCGGAAGGACAAAGAGCACAAAAAAGCCCCGTCCGTTTCCGGCGGGGCCTTTCGGTTAAATTGTGGCCTGTGTTTAGAGCGCACAACCTCCCCGCGGCCCGCCGATGGCGGTCGTGGTGGTGGTTGTCGTGGTGGTCACGAAAAATGCGTTCATTAAATTCAACCTAACGCCCTCGGTATCATTCGTCAACGGTAGATCTCACCGCACGACAAACATTGGCCTTGGCTTGGGCTCATCAACTGTCATTTTTAGGTTCAATGATATTCCGAGAACAGGATAGCGTCCCTCAAGCAGGCTGCAACCATCGCAAGATCAGGCTGCCAGTCAAGGCCCGGACAAAGATGTTCGTCTCGCTATTCCAGATACGGTGTCAGCACATCTTCGATCCATTTCATGAATACGCGAACCCGGCGCGACAGATTGCTCCGATGTGCTACGACGAGGGACACAGCGAGCGCCCGGCGACGAAAATCGGGGATGATCTCGACAAGCGCTCCACTCTCCAAGTATCGGCCAATCCCCAGGAGTGGCGCCTGAATCAGGCCAAGGCCGGCGAGGGCAGCGGCTTCGTAGGTCTGCGCGCTGTTGACGTGGAGCGCACCTGGCAACTGCAGCGTCGTGTAGCTGTCACCGTCTGGATATTCCCATCCATAGGGTCTTGCCCCCAGCGTCGTCGAAAAATGAATTATCTGATGCCCCTGACGCTGGAGATCTTCTAGCGATCGAGGGACGCCATAGCGGGCTAGATAGGCGGGACTGGCAGCGTTGACCATGCGCAACTGGCCCAGTGGACGGGCAATCAGCGTCTCGTCCCCTATGGGTCCAAGCCGCAATACACAGTCGAACCCCTCTTGAACCAGATCGACTTGCCGATCCGTGCTCGACACCTCCAGCTCCAACTCGGGATAAGTCGCCATGAAGGCTGGCAAGGCCGGCACGATAGTGGCGCGCGCCACCTCGCTCGGAAAATCGACCCGTAAACGCCCGCGAAGTGTCACGCGATCATCTGCAAACATCGAGTGTAGGTCATCGACTTCAGCAAGCAGATCGCGGGCACGGGCATGAAATGCGCGTCCGTCCTCCGTCAACTGCACGCTGCGCGTCGTCCGGTGCAGGAGCCTGACACCAACCTCTTCTTCCAGCTTGCGGACCGCCGTTGAGGCCCTCCCCTTTTGGATACCCAGGCTATCGGCCGCGCGGGTGAAGCTGCCCATTTCCGCAACCGTTATGAATATGAGGATGGGTTCGAGATTTTGCATTGTTCGTGCCTCGGCATTGTTCTCCACAGAGAGAACAGTGCGTTCATTTTGTCGATGCTTATTATACCCAAGAGACACAGTAAGCTTCAAAACAGGATAACCCCATCGGAGAACGACCCGTGTCCGAAACTATGAATCTGCATCAGGTGCCTGAAAGCATGACCTCGCATCGCGCCCTGTGGGCCGGCCGGATAATGAGCGCGTTTGTCGTTATCGCGCTGGTGGCAGACGGCGCCATTCAGCTTTTCGCGCCGGCACAGATCGCGAGCATGTTGCAGGAAACCGGGTTCGCGATGGACCTGACCCGTGTCGTGGGTCCGATCATACTCACCTGCGCCATCCTTTACGCCATCCCGGCCACCGCCGTTCTCGGCGCGATTCTGGTGACGGGCTTTTTGGGAGGTGCCCTCTGCACCCATGTCCGCATAGGTGAGTTGGGGTCGCCGCCGGAAATCATTTCCCTGCTTCTGGGCGCAATGACATGGGGCGGTCTCTACGCGCGCGATCCCCGTATCCGGGCCATTGTGCCACTTATCCGTTAAACCAACAGGGGGCAGTGCTCTGTCCCTCAAGACCAGGAGGAAACACATGTTTTTAGTCATGGGAATCACGGGAAAAGTGGGCGGCGCAACGGCAGAACATCTGTTGGCGCACGGCAAGGAAGTACGCGCACTAGTGCGCAATCGCGAGAAGGCGTCAAGCTGGGCTGACCAGGGCGTGGAACTGGTTGACGGTGATTGGAATGATTCGGCAGCCATCGAGCGGGCGCTCAAAGGCGTCGAAGGTGCGTTTGTCATGTTGCCGGCGGTCTGGGCCCCCTCGCCAGATTACAAAGAAGCCAAGGGCGTGATTGCAAACTATGTCGAGGCACTCACCAAGGCAGCGCCGCCGCGGGTGGTAGTGCTTTCCTCGATGGGTGCGAACAGGACCAACGGGCTTGGGATGATCACGGCTTTGTCGCTTCTGGAGCAAGGTTTTCGCGACCAGATATCGCCAATCGCATTGGTGCGCGCAGGTGGCTTCTTCGAAAACTTCCTCTACGGCTTGCAGGTCGCCCAAGGTGGAATGCTACCGGTCTACTATCATCCGACAAACCGGAAATCGACCATGGTCGCGACGAACGACATCGGCGCGCAGGTCGCAACCCTTTTGACCGGGCCAGCGTGGTCAGGGCAGCGCGTCATCGAGCTTGGTTCGATGGTCAGCGCAGATGAAGTCGCGGAGCAATTGGGTGAAGTCCTGAATCTCGACGTGAAAGCCTTTGCAGTCCCGCGTGCAGCGTGGGCGGAAGCGTTCGAGCAATTCGGCATCCCGAAGGGCCACACCGGACCGGCCGAAGAAATGTTTGAGGCTGTGAATGCAGGATGGATGGACCTTGGCGTCGAGGGTACGGAGCACGTAGCGGGTACGACGTCCGCACGCGATGTATTCGAGGCTGCACTGAACGCCGCCAAGGCATAAGCCCGGGACGGACCAGGCGCGAGACGGAAGTTCGGGGCTACGCTAAAGCTATGCGGATCGTCGATCAATTGTGACCTACTGTTCGCGCTGCATCCGCCCGTGGAGCGCCCAATGCCGCCCATCCTCACGCGCCTGGTGGCGCTGCTTGTTCTTTGCCTGACTCTTGAAGTTCAAGCCCAGACCAATGCCTGCCCAGTTGGCGAGAAACAAGTGTGCCTGGATAGCTGCATCTGTCTGCCAGACCTGGGACCGCTGCTCAGCCCTCTGCCTGATGGCCTCTACCAGATCACGGCACCTGCCCTGGCGCTGTGGCTGACCCAAGCCCGCGCTGAAGCAGCCAAAGCCGGCACCCACCCTATTCCACCGCATATCCGGGAGCAACTGCTGCGCTGGTACGCCCCCAGCATCCTCGATGCCGCACGTTACAAGGTTAGCGACAACGGTCAATTCAATGCCGCCACTGCCATGCTGCAAAATCCCGATGTCGGTGCCGTGACGCTGATCGACATCATTGTCTTCCGGGACGCTCAAACCGCAGAACAGAACATCGCGCTCTGGGCTCACGAATTAAAGCATGTGCAACAGTATCAGGAATGGGGGGTAGAAGGATTTGCCCGGCGCTATACACAAGATTTCAATGCTGTGGAGGCGCCGGCTTATGCCATACAGGCTGAGGTCAGACGGTGGGTAACTATTAGGCAGAGGTAGCGCCTCCAGACCAGACTATTGCCTGCGCTACGATCACCTGTTGACCATTGAAAGTGAGTGCAGGAGAACCATGCAGCACGTACCCCATGCTCAAGGCGTCACTGACGCGGTGGCAAAAGGCGGCGTCATCGGGGCCAGTCAGTACTCGATAAATGGGAAGGCCTTCTGGGGGTAGGCTCATACATCAATTTCCTTCGATAATATGTGGAACTTCCCTGGCACACGGGGTGCGCGTCAGGTCAGGGTAGTCTGGATGCGACACCCTAGCATTTTCACTGGCAACGAGCTCCGCCGACATCTCCACACAACCGAAATCCGTGAAGCAGGTCGGAAGCTTTCATTTAGCCTGCACAGCTAGTCGCAGGAGCCCACGGACGAACATAGTCATTGTCGAACTCACCGCTTTCGACGAACTGAAAGCCATGACGGAGGTAAAACCGATTCGAAGCGCTTTCTTTGAGAGCACCAACCCTGATAGGAAGCTCAGCCGCATCAGCTTCTCTGAAAACCTGAGAGAGGACAGCTGAGCCCACACCTGATCCCTGGGCGTTCGGTATCACATACAAGTGATCAAGCAGTAGCTCTTTTAGGTGATGCTTGACCACAACAAAACCAATCCGCTCACCAGCCACCTCAATGTAGCGTGTGTTGTGAGCTTCAAAACTGCTGAGAAAGCGCTGACGCACGCGCACAGGATCAAAACACTCTGAGAGACCGAGCACGTCACGTGCGTAGTCGAGAACGGCGGCGGCGGCCTCTGTCGCGTACCCATTGCACCTAAAGGCTTTCGCAAAACGGTACGCCAGTTGAAATCGATTGGTCGGTTGTAGCGGAGTGAGGCTTATCCAGCCAATTGGCTTACCTTGTAATTCCACACACCAGTGCCCTAACCCCTCATGTGGTGCAGAGTTCACATAGGCTACGACCTCTTCGATCACCAGGCGAACGATGACGCCCCGCGACGCCCGATCATTCGTTTTCTTCGATTGGCCCCAGCAAAATAACTCGATATTCGTACGACCGACACCTCCTTAAGCTTCCCTCGCCAAGCACGCCGCTCGGTTTATGGTTTTGAAAGCTGAAGGAATATTGAAGTGTTCGATCGTTATCTGGATAAAAGTGTAACGCCTAGAGTCTGTGCCCCGGGGGGCCTGCGCCTCTATCCACTAGTGGCATTGGACGCGCGTGGTGACTCGGGCGCCCCTCTATTCATTCGCCGCGTAGACATCAAGCTCGCACATCCGGAATTCGCTTGCCTGGAAACGGTGTAAAGGAACCAAGCCATGCCCTATCTTTATCTCTCTCTGGCCGCCATCTTTTGGGGTGGCAACTATGTCGTCGGCAAGCTGATGGTCAGCGACATCGATCCTGTGCTGCTGTCGCAAGCACGATGGCTGCTGACCAGCGCGTTGCTGCTGATCATTAATTATCGACCGCTGACCCGATCAATGGGAGCGATTCGTCAGTCCTGGAAAACACTGACGATGCTCGCGATCTGCGGCCAAGTGTTGTTCCCGCTGACCCTGTATATAGGGCTGCAGTACACCACGTCGTTGAACGCCGCCATCTATCTCTCGGCAACACCGTGCCTGGTGCTGTCCATCAATCGCTTTGTATTCGGCGACCACATATCGCGTGGCAACTGGCTTGGCGTCGTAGCCAGTACGTTGGGCGTCATATGGCTGGTTACCATGGGTCACCTTTCGGACTTGCGCTTCCTCACGCAATTCAACAAGGGTGACTTGTGGACCATGCTGTCGGCAGCCAGCTGGGCAATGTACTGCGCCTTTCTGCGAACAAAGCCCAAGACCATTCCCGGCGGCGCATTTGTCACTTACTCGGCACTGGTGGGCACTTTACTGCTGATCCCCTTCACGCTTGTAACGATATACCTGACACCAGACAGTCTTCACACGATGCTGGATGGCACCGTCAGCTTATGGGGGCTGGCGTACCTGGTCATCTTTCCATCATGGCTGTCTTACCTGTTCTGGAACCGCGGCATCGCTGAAATCGGCGCAACACGCGGAGAGATTTTTACTCATCTCGTCCCTTTGTCCGGAGGCGTCCTGAGCATCATTTTCCTGGGTACGCCACTCCATGTGTACCACTGGGTCAGCCTGGTACTTATCGCCGCCGGCGTTGTGATGTGTTCGGCCAAACCCAAGCCGAAACTGATGAGCAAAGTACAGACGGCCTGAAAGTCGCCGGGCAAAAGTCGTCGCAACCGGGCTCGGCTCAACGAACGGCGATCTGATCACTGGCAGTTCGGATCTGGGCGCACTTGAGATCCGCATGAGCGATGAGGAGGAAGCCGTATGCTGTTCCTGTAACGGCCAAGTTTCACCGTAGACTGCCGCGCGCGAGGGGCCATGGTTAACCGTGGCTCATCTCTACTTGTTGTCCAACCACAGGGTTAACCTCGTGTTTCTCGCTTTCAAGAATCCATTGGGTCAGTCGCCTTGCAGGAGAATCTGGCGAAGCATCGAGAAAGACCATTTCCGTATTGAACGACGCATAGGGTCCCGACAGTTCCAGGTTCAGCACTTTGTGGGTAGGCGCGAAGACTTCAACCAGTGCTTGGGGTACCAGTGAAACGCCGGCACCATTCGCTACCTGAGAGAACAGCAACGAGTAGGAGCCACACTCAACGACCCGGTCAGGAGTCGCACGATGAAGCGTCAGCAACTCTTTAAGGTTGCGTTGCGAGGCACTCTGCCGGCTGTTGACCAGAAAGCTGCACCCGTCCAAGGTGTCCAGCGATACCGGAGCATGCGACTCACCATAAATCAGCGTCAGACGATCTTCGAACAATCCAAGCCGAGTCAGATGCCCAGGTGCGATTCCTGCTCCGACGATGGCGGCATCACAAATCCCTGACTCCAGCGCCTCTATCAAAAACGTGGAGTTGCCTAAGGTGATATCGACATCTAACGCAATCGGATTGCTCATTATTCGCTGCAATAACGGCTGATGAGAAAGCGTGAAATTTTCGATCACCCCAAGGCGCAGCTTCTGCGGAGCGCTGCCCCGACCGAAACGAGCCTCAGCCTTCGCTACCCACTCAAGGATTTTCGAGGCATAGCCATACAGTTCGTTGCCAGCAGCCGTCACTACAATGCGGCGGCCCGAACGTTCGAACAGGCGAACGCCCAGCTTGGACTCCAGCGTCTTGATACGGAATGAGATGCTTGATTGCACGCGATTGAGCTTCAGCGCGGCCTGAGTGACACTGCCGTAATCGACAATAGCCTTGAAAGCTTCCAGCTCAGCGTTTTCCATCATGGAAAAATGGCTCCTGTTCCAATTTATTCTCGCAGCGTTTGCTGCCGAGCGATGGATAGTTGTAATGGCATGTGAGCTTTCCCGATAGGCGCGTTCGATGGCCTTCCTGTCGGTTGGTTGCCATAAACGACACGGAAAAAGCCAGATGACTTTACCGGACGCTTACGATAAAAGCCCCCCATTGCAAGGCGCTCATATCTGCCTTCACTTTTGCGCCTGGCTATTTTTACTGGCAGAAACCCAGTGGTTCATGGCTCTATGCAACCCTCAACACCTCGCACAAGGAGATTCACAAATGGACTTGAGAATTATCGCCGTCGCACTGATGTTGAGCGCCTCACCGTACACTCTCCTGGCAGGAGAAGGACATGATGCCGGATACGCGTGGGCAGCAGAGAACGATATTGACGACGCCAGTGACTGCAGCACCCCATCACTGTCATTCAACCAAGGCTGCAAGGAATATGTCGAAGAGAACCCTTCCTCCCTGAGCAGCACGGAAGACGATGACGAGTAAGCGGCAAACGCAGGGAATAGAGATACGACCCCTACTTGGGTTTATCCGCGCAGTGGCATTTGGAAGCCGAGCAAGGTTCACCATTGGGGTGATGATCGGCACATGCCTGGCAGCAGTAGTGCTTGCCATGACGCACGACCGCATGCTCGCCAACCTTGCAGGTGCAGTGCGGGCAGGCGCAGGTTTGTTCATTCATGATCGGACTCCGATTGTCGGGTGGTCGCCAAACGTTGTGGTGCAACGCGCATGAACAGCTGACTGACGCGATCCATCATCAGCCTCCACTGACGTCTTCGCAACGCTCTTTTGTCATTGTCTCGGAGTCATCGCCAAGCTCAGCAGTAACAAGCCTAGCCCATCCGGATAGATGAACACCGGATGTTGCACCCAGGCAATGTCGGCCTGGGCATTTGGCTGGCCGCACGCCGTTTGCACCAGGGACGGTTCGTCTGGCCCGGTACTCGCCACGGAACACAGCTGGAATTGGACCTGGAGCAACTTCAGGCCCTGGTGATCGGATTACCCTGGCAACGCCTCGGGTCTGACAGCGCCATCCGTCGTCTCTAGAAGACATCCCCGTCACTGACCTAGCCGAGCGGTCAGTCGCCGGTCATCGACACGGGCATCCCCACCGCCGGGCTGTTGGCCCAGGTGATGATCAGCAAGTTCGCGGATCATTTGCCGCTGTACCGCCAGGAAAAGATCTTCGAGCGCGCCGGCTACGCCATCCCCCAATCCACCCCGTCAGAGTGGGTCGGTGTGTGCGGCGTGCGCTTGCAGCCGCTGGTTGATGCCTTGCGCGAAGTGGTGCTGGAGCACGCCGTGGTGCATGCCGACGAAACCCCGGTGCCGATGCTCGCGCCGGGTAAGAAGAAAACCCATCGGGCGTATGTCTGGGCCTACTGCACCACCGCGTTTACCGACATCAACGCCGTGGTCTACGCCTTCTGCCCCAGTCGGGCGGGCGAGCATGTGCGGGCTTTTCTGGGGGATTGGAAAGGCCAGTTGGTCTGCGACGACTTCAGTGCCTACAAGGCCAGTTTTGCCCAGGGCGTGATCGCGGTCGGCTGCATGGCCCATGCTCGGCGCAAGTTTTTTGATCTGTTCACGGCAGATAAAAGCCCACTCTCTGAGCAGGCCCTGCACTACATCCAGTTGCTGTACGAGGTTGAACGCGAAGCCCGCAACCTGCCCCCCGATCAGCGTCGGCAACTGCGCCAGGAAAAAGCGGTCCCGATCATGGACGCGCTGCACGCCTGGATGATGACCCAGCGTCAGTTGGTCACGCCGGGCACGGCCATCGCCAAAGCCTTGGACTACAGCCTCAAGCGCTGGACGGCGCTGTCGCGCTACCTCGATGACGGGGCCTTGCCCATTGACAATAATCAGGCGGAGAACCGGATCCGCCCCTGGGCTATCGGGCGCTCCAACTGGCTCTTTGCAGGCTCCCAACGCAGCGGCGAGCGCGCGGCGGCGCTGATGAGCCTGATCCAGTCAGCCAAGGTCAACGGGCATGATCCGTATGCCTACCTCAAAGACGTGCTGGAACGGCTGCCGACGCAGAAGATGAGTCAGATCGGGGAGTTGTTGCCGCATAACTGGGTGCCGTTGCGCAACCTGTGATCACCGGCTGCTTACCTTATTGTAGTGGCGTCCCCCAAACGAAGCAGATCTTAGTCCCGTTGGCTACGCTGATAGAGTTCAGCGACCCAAGGCGAGTGATAATTCTTCTAGTGCCCGTTTCCAGTGATCAAGCGCCAGTTTGGCTACACGAAGGTGCGCTTTCGGGGATTAGTAAAAAACACCGCACAGCAGACCACGCTGTTCGCGCTGTCGAACCTGAGGATGATGCGAAAATGGATATTGAATGTGGGAGGGTTGCGCCTGTGATGAGCGCCAAACGCTTTGGAAAGGTGCAATTCAAGAAAAAAACATGATTTTGGCAAAGCTAGGCCTGACTTTCAGTCAGGCCACCGTTTTTTTGAACCCCGAACGCGGAAGACATCAATTATCGGTGTCTATTTCAGACCTTCCTTAGCATTTATCGGATAGGAAAAAGATGAACACTACCGAGACTGCGAAATTTACTGTACGAACCGCATGTATCAGTTGCGGCGGCACCGGCCTAGTCGAATTGTCTGCAGGACGGTTTGATGAAGGTGCGGTTCAGCGCTTCATCGAAGAGGATCCTTGGGGTGAGCATCCAGCTCCGTTCTTGCGAGAACAGCAATGGTCGTTTGTCGCCTGCAAAGATTGCGGTCTGATGTTTCATCGCTATATTCTCGACCCGGAATGGAATGAGCGCCGATTTTCTAAGTGGATGTCGCAGGATGCCATCGAAGCGTTCGAAAAATATTCGAAGACACCTGCAAATGTGTTTAGGACGGCAGCAGGCTACACAGCACACGTCCTCCAAATCGAACAACTAACCCGTTCCTTACGTGGTTCCGAAGTACCTCGTGTGCTGGACTTCGGTTGCGGCTATGGTGGCTTCCTTTCAATGTGTTCAATGTACGGTTTCGAGGCGTATGGCGTGGATAGGTCAGCCGCAAAGCGCGATAACAACAGCTTCTCCAAAGTATTCGCCGAGATTGAAGACATTGCCAACATGTCCCCCTTCCATGCTTTGACACTCTTTGAGGTTTTAGAGCATCTTGACGACCCACACGGCCTAATGCTGCGATTGAGCGAACTTCTCGCAATCGGTGGCATTCTAGTGCTTGAGACACCTGACTGCTCAGGAGTGCGCACCATCGGAACTAGAGACGATTATGGAAAAATCCACCCGCTTGAACACATCAACGCCTTTACGCCAGAAACGCTTAAGCGCTTCGCTACGCGATTAGGTTTCGCGCCTATTCGGAAGCCGGTCTGTTGCGTAACGTGCGACTCGATGAAGTTCGTGAAGACCGTTGCGAAGCGGCTGCTAGGTCCAGCGATGCTGCCGACGACCCAGTTGTATTTCCGCCGACTTTAGTCGGCTCTTTAGGGAGCTTCTAAAAACTGGTTTTTCGAGCAGCAGTGAGCGATAAAAATCCGATGCTGCGCAAACAGACTCCAATCAGTTTCGAAAATGACTTGGTGAGCCTGGCCGGGACTACCCGGCCAGCAGCCTGACTCAGGCCATCTCAAGCAAGCTCTAAGCGTCCGGCAGGCGTGTTTGCCGGACGCTTACGGAAAGACGATTCAAGGTACGCATCGGCCAGCGCCGAGCAGAAACTAAACTGTTCGCGGAAGGGTGGCCGAGAACGATCAGGGTGCACTTGCTCATGTCGGACCGCCCCTACCGGCGCTAGCTATCCGGTGCACCGACTCACAGACGCTAGATGGGCTTGATCGACACCAATTCGAAATACCGGAACTTCTTCTTTTTCGCCTCGGCCTTGGCCTCTTGCTCCGCGATGAAGGTGCTCAGGGTATTGGCATCATAGGTCAACACCTCGACGTCACCGCCAAACTGCTTGGTGGCGCGTAGCGTGACTCGCAACTTCGGGGAGAGTGCTTTCGCAACACGTCGAGGCTTGGGGGTTGGCGCAGGAGGGGGTACGAACGCTGGTTCAGGTTCTACTGCCGGTAGCGGATCGGTGCTTGGGCTGGAAGGACCAAACAGCGCCAAGCGCATCTCCTCTTCGCTCAGTTCATTACTCATTGTGGGCGTCTCATCGCTATTTACTTAGGAAGCTAATGGATTTTATCAGTTTTGCCCACGAGGCGCTGTGATCGGTGTAACTCCGCGTGGGGTCGGTGGGCTGTGGCAGTAGCTGCCGGTGGGGTCCGTGGACAGCCCAGTGGCGAACCCGTAGGTTAGGTGTCACTCAAGCACAGGGCGAAGAAAGCTACGCTCATAGCTCAGAATGAACTTCAATTCAGTCGCCTCCCCCACCAAACGCACACACTCCGGGTCCTGTGCGGCCTCCTGTCGATATCGCTCGTAGTCGGCGAGGCTGGCGAAACTGAACAGGCAATAAGCGATGTTGTTAGCCCCTTCGGCAGGCAGGAAATAGCCGTGATGCTGACCGCCCAGGCGGGTCACCAACCCAATCCATTGGCGCGAATAGCGTTCGAACGCCGAGAGTTGGTAGGGGTCGATGACATATTTGACGTGGCAAGTGATCATGGGATTAGTCCTTTGAATTCGAGCGCGGCGTATTCTACATAGCTTGTATGTGCCTGCACCCTGCCGGCCTTGGGATCGCGGGCGGTGTTGGGAGCCAGCGCAGCCTGCCATAGCGGCACAGGTTTGGCCTCCGGCGGCATTCGGCCAAAAGTGGCCAGTGGTCGTTGCATTTCGCTTGTCGCTGGCATTTGGCTAAGCTGAATACTGAGTGATAGCAGCCATCAGAGGATCTGGATTGGCATCAAGACGGTACTCCCGAAGGAGACGACTATGTATGCGGTTATAAGAACCTATTTGGGTACTGGAGCAAATCAGCTTTTCAAGCTTTTAGAAGAGCGCAAGGCCGACATCGAAGCGACCCTGCGGACAGTCCCTGGCCTCGTAAGCTACACACTGCTGAATACTGGTGATGGCGGTACGTCGGTGACTGTTTGCACGGACAAGGCCGGCAGCGATGCGAGCTTGAAAGTCGCGCGCGACTGGATTCAGAAGAATGCCTCGAATATCCACGCGCACCCGCCGATAGTAACGGAAGGACCGGTCATTGTGCAGATCAAATAGCGCACCGTTCCGATTGATCTCGCGACACTCTCGCCAGTGCCGTATCTGTTGCTCTCACTCAGGGGAGAATGGATTTATCGATGGCCTGAGTCACCCCAAGGCAGCACCTCACTCAAGCCCGACGCTGTCGGGCTTTTTTATGTCCGCAGCAAACGCCCATGACGGTGATGGATCGGCATACCGAGTCATTCCAGAAGCGAAACCAAGTGAGGCTCGATGGAGGTATCAAGTACCTCCAGCAGCGCCAGCGTCACCGGAAGCTTGAAACGCCGTGGGCCCGCGCTCCCAGGATTGAGATACAACGTTTCACCACGCCACTGTATGAGAGGCTTGTGCGAATGGCCGGTGATCACCAGCTTGATGCCCTCATCAAGAACGGCGGGTACATCGGCGATGTCATGCACGAGCAAGGTCCGCCATCCGCCCAGGTCAAGCCGCAGAAGGTCCGGTAGATGATCTGCCCAGGGCGCGCTCTGGTCGTTGTTTCCGCGCACAACGAACAGTGGAGCGATAGCGGCCAGGTGCTCCAGAACCTCAGGCTTGCCGATGTCGCCGGCGTGAATGATTCTATCGCGACCCTTCAGGGCAGCCAGCGCCTCGGGACGGAGAAGGCCGTGAGTATCGGAAATCACTCCAACTTTCATGCAGGGCACCGCGACGGGTTAGAAGTGGATCGCCAGTTTACTCGAACGTCGTCATTGAGACTCTGGCCGACAACGCCGCGCCCGAGGCCGTCTATGCTGCGCTCGGCATGCCCTTCGCCGGCCTCGTGTATGGCTTGAAGCAGTACTTCTCGCACAACTGAACGCCTACCGATCCACCACCAGCTCCTGCCAAGCGCCCCGAACACCCGGGGCGCTCTTCTATGTCCGCTATGGGTTGTGGATTCAACCGGTCGCGACAGACAGGAATCGTCCAAAAGCGGATGGTCTACCTTGTAAATCTATCCCCTTTTTTCGATCTCCCTTTTTTCGTTTACGACTTTGACGCCGGGGCGCGTCATGGTGACCGGCTCCAGAAAGAAATTGGAGCACAGCATTGGCTGGCCTCTGGGTCATTTGAATCATGGGATTTATGGCGCGCTTTCGTTTCACTCACCATGAGCTTGCGATATCAGAGTTTATAACCTTTATTGAGATAGCAAGAAGCCATCCTCCCTCAAGGAATAACGATGAAAACGCTACTTTTTGTTTTTTTCACGGTGCTTATCGTCGGCTGTTCTGCTTCCAAGCCCCAGCCCGGACTAATTGCTAAGCAATGGTCTGACAATGCACGCCAGCTTGGCATTTCTCCGATTTACCCTCCCAGAGAGCGATTTGAACCAGGGGATGTTTATCTCGGGATTACAGCTCCGTCTACATTGATAGGCAAGATGTCAAGCGAGTTCTATACCGTCACACCTAAACGTTATGGTCACATTGACCTGTCAAAGGAGCTTGCGCTCGAGCAGCAGAGACAAGCTCTCCCTGCCATGGCCTCATACGTCAATGAAACAGGTACTTCTTTAACCCCCTGGAATATGCAGGATTACCCCGTAACAGGCGGCAGAGTTAATGGGCTCGTTGCGTTCCCTGGGTTTAGTTTTGCATCAGCAAGCGATACCGACCTAGGCGTAAATTTGACAAATGGGGCGTGGGGAGGTTTATTTGGTTTTAGCAAAAAATCGCGTTATCTAGTGTCATACACAGTCCCGGCGGCAGAATCCATTAGTGTTCCGCTAGATGAAGTGCTTGCCGCCGCTGCGCCATACTTCCAACAGATCAACTTAACTCAAACAAAAAGCCAGCTACTTAATCTTGGAAAAAGCATGCTTGTGGATATGCCGCAAGGAGTAAAGGCATCTTTGGTAGTAGTCGCCGAGGTATATTATGCCAGGGCAATAGATATAACTATTTCTGCGACAGACGCTGACAGTGCACAGTTAAGTGCTACGACAATGAAACTGGTCGATTTAAGTGACAAAAAAGCGAAGCTTCAGCAGGAGCTGTTGAAGCTTAAGGCGGCTACGCCCCAACCTGCTGCACCTGCACCTGCCGCAGCCCCTGCTACCAATACCACTCAAAACACCATCGCCCTCTTGGAGAGTCAAATAAATGATCTCCAAACGAACATTGATGCTTCCGCCCAAGCTGCAGTTCCAAGCATACCTGGGGCTACGGGGTCGGTATCCAGAAGCTCCGCTACGGGCATAACGTTGCGCCAGGTGTTCAAGTACCCAATAGCCATTGGGTATCGTGGAGTTAGTTTCGGTCTGGATAAGCTTGACATCAATACCCCAAGCGATAATCAGAGTGGTTTTATTAATATGCATGGTAGTGAATAAGTCTTACTTGCCGAGTTCAGCGGAAGGGGCACCCATTAGCCGGTCTCGAGTCAAGGCTAAAAGCCAACTCGCCCTGCAGTTTTTAACTGCAGGGTTTTCCCTCTTTCTCAACCTGCCTGGTTGAACCCGGCGAATCCGTTTCCTCATCATTGACGACGACCGAATCGTGCCTGATACCCATGTAAATCAAGCGGTAGCGGTATTGCATGCACCGCCCTGGCAGTGAACTGCCCCAGAGAAACGTTGGTGCCACCATTGTGTCAAAAACGTGTCAAAGAACTGTGGTTCGCTGCGTTGACAGCACTGGGCTTTGCACTCATGGGGATTTCCAACCAACGGAATAAGCGTCCAATGTCAGCGGCTGACAGCGCCCTGCGGAGAAGCAGAAAGCCCGGCTTTCCGCTTTGTTGATCACGATTCAGATCTAGCGAGAGCCACTGATCATGTCTAATACTTCATCAGCTCTTCGCTGAATAATTTGTTTGCAGCCAACCCTCAAATGAACCGAGATTGTTCATTAGCCATGTACTCACGCCCGCGAGAGGTCGACTGGCTTGACGTTTCTTGCAGGATAGAAAACGAACCTGTCACACAGGGCACAACTGGCGGTTTCGGGTCAGTTCGCCCTCGAACCATTCAAGCTGAGGCGATAACGACCTTGGCGTCGCGCGGCAGGTAGCAGGCCAATAGTCTCGTAGTAGCGGATAGTTTTTACCGTCGTACCTGACAGTTGAGCCGCTTTACCGATGTACATGAACAGTCCATTGATGATGTGCAGGGCACCGAAATTACCTGAAAATCCGCCCCCTAGCGACGGGCAATGGCCCGCGCTTGCTCCAGCCAGCGTTCCCGCTGCACTGGCCGGGACTTGATCAATGGACCGAAGGTGATGGTTTTCACGGGTCTGATGCCACAGAACTCCAGGGTGGTCCTGCGCATTTGATGCACGCCAGGCATGCGATAGACCCAGCGGTAATACCAAGGTGGCGTATCGAGGGTAACCAACAGTTCAGCGCTACGGCCCTTGAGCAGTTGCTCCGGGAACGGCGAATTCTGTCGGTATTTGAAGGCAAAGCCAGGCAGTAATACCCGATCCAGAAAACCCTTCAAGAGCGCTGGGATCCCGCCCCACCAAATCGGATAGATGAACACCAGATGTTGCGCCCAGGCAATGTCGGCCTGGGCCCGTAGAAGGTCTGGCTCTAGCGGTTGTGTCGTGTGATGGTCGTCGTGCAGCACCGGGTTGAAGCGTTGCTCGCCCAACCGCAACAGGCGTACTTCGTGACCTGCCTGGAAAGACGATTCAAGGTACGCATCGGCCAGCGCCGAGCAGAAACTGTTCGCGGAAGAGTAGCCGAGAACGACCAGGGTGCGCTTGCTCATGCGGGACTCCAGAGGGAATAAGCCCTCAGGGTAAAGTCTGCCCCTGGCAGGAGAGTCAAGCGCTTGATATTGCCTGGCTCACGAGAGATGCATCATCGGCGCTGATGTTGCTGGTAGGTTGTGGGCGCCAACGAGCAACTCGGAACAGAGCAACAGGGTCAGAGCGGCCCCTGCCGACCATCAGGCTTACCCCCCTCAAGCCACCATACCTTCCCATGCATCCACCACATCACCCGGCGAAAACTCAATTACCGGACGCTGGCGTACCACCGCCACCACCACCGGTTTAAGGTAAAAATTGGCCATTGCGCGACGTTGCTCTTTGGCAGCGAAGATCACCTCCAGACTTTTCTGGGTGAGGGCGTTATCCAAGTTGGCATTGACGCTGTCGAGTTCTTCCTTAGCCAGCATGAAGGCGACAGCAAGGTACTCCAGTTGAGCCTGAATGATGCCAATAATCAGCACTCGATCCTCCTGGACCAGTTTACCCATCAGCTTACTAGAGACCGCAGAAGCGACGATTGCGCCAATGATACCGCCAGCCGTGCGGCCAACCATGGCACCGATTGGCCCCAGCGGTGCGGCGAGGATCCCCCCCGCAATAGAGCCGACCGCACCACCAGCCACCCCTGATGAGGCAACGGCCAGGTTCTTGGCAAACTGCGCTTTGGAGATACGACCGCGGGCAAGCTTGACCAGGTCCGGCCCCGTGGTGACCGCGATCACGGCGATGGAACTGATCAGAGTTCCGCGCAGGGCCTTGTTCAAGCCGCTCTTGCTCACCCCCATGCCTTGAGCCAACAGCCCGCGTGTGCTCGGTGCCAAGCTGGTCACATCGATAAGGGTCAACGAACGCTGGATAAACTGCACTCGATGCAATTGCTGGGCAGCCACATAAACAGTCAGGCTACGGCCAAAAGTCTTGCCGGCCTGCACGGCCGCAACCTGCAACGCTTGTCGACGGTCCTGGGTTTTCAGGTAGAACAACGTAGCGCTGACGCCGAAGCTGATGCCACCGGCCACGGCTCCGACCACTACACCCTCGGTAATGTCATAAGCGATCGACTCGAAGGTTCCAAACTTGGTGATGCTGCGTGCCTGACTGTAGGTCAGATGCCCCCTGCGGATGAGTTTGGCGGCATCCTCCGGATCCGAGACACCGCGGACCTTACCCTCGCTAATCTTTCTCTGGAGGGTGCGCACGGCGTCGACGTATTGATCCTTTGGCACCTCAATTTGCATGGGGCGCCCCTGCGTGTCGAAATACTTGTAGTCGCCCTGCTGCCCATCGAAAGCGGCCCCCACACTGCGGGCGCCAGTAGCGCAGTATTTAGTCTGGATCATCTGCCCCTGAACCAAGCGGTCAGCGCCATTCTTGGCGTTGTTGTCACCCAGGATCTCGGCGTTACGCCCCATCAAACGATCGACACGATGATTGGCCTTCTCGGCGGCGAAGCCGTGGCCCTGGCCACCCGCGGCGAACAATTTGTGATTGGCATCCCAGGCACTGCCGGCAGCCATGAGCACAAAACCGCTGGTAGCGGCATCAGCCAGAAACTCCTCTTGCGGCTTGTCACGAACGGTCAGGCACACCTGCTCGGTTTCAGTACAGATCTTGGAGCAAAACCACTCTGCATCGTTCGCGCTGTTGCGAACCTCGGCGATCCCGCAAGCAGTGCAGCAGCTGATTCGCTGCGATAGCGCAAAAGCGCACCAGAAACGCCCGTCACGAAAATCCTGATACTGACCGAAGCTCATATGCTGCTCGATAAAGTCCCGGCCAGCAGCACCTTCCAACCCAAACGCACTGCGCACAAAGCTTCCGAGGGCCTCCGAACGGTGGCGCACCTGCTTGAGCAGCACGCCATGCAGCGCCCTGTAGCGGTTACGATACCAGCCGCCTTCAAAGACCCAGCGCTGATCAGCAACCTCTATTTCCCGTAACGTGCCAGCAGCGACCATAGAGGACAAACGTCCATTGAAAATGGTCTCGACCTCCTCGCCATCAAGCAGGCTATCGGCGGTCAGATCCTTGAGGGTCTGGCTGACATTGAGCGAGGTCTGCACCTGTAACGCTTTCACTGCGCCAAGCTCCAGCTGGATGCGGGCATAGTCATGACTGATGCAGTAAAGCTGTACCAGCAACGCCACGCCCCAGTAGGCGTAGACAGCAAGCCCCACAGCGGGCCAGTGCAGAAGGTCGAACAGCCCCGGTACCGCAGCGGAAATCATCAACAGCGCGAAGGTGCCGTGGAGGCAACGATAGAATTCCTGGTCCTTCTTGAGCAGCCACTCATCCGCCAGGTTGTTCACATGGCTGCGCTGACTCTTGCGGTGGACCACAAGCATGACCACGAACAACCCAGCTGGCAGCGCGAATTTCAGGCTCGCGAAACTGCCAGCAGGCAGGTACGGGTGCCAGCCCAGTACACCCCAGCAGAGGGTAATCATGAATGTCGTGATAGTGGTTAGCCAGGCTATACCGGAGCGTAACCAGGGTCGTTGGCAGCCAGCCTCTACGGCCATGCCATAGCCGGCAGGTAGCCCTAGAGTGACCAATCCGACCAGGCCGAGGGCGAACTGTATGACTACCCCTATGAAACGTAACAACTTGGCCAACAGCGCCAGTGCGATGAGGAAAACGATGATCCCGACAATGACAGCCATCAGCAGTCATCCGCCGGGGTCGGAAAGGGTGACGGCAGTAATGTGCTTCCCTGCAATGGCATAACGCCCTCTAGTAAGGTCCTTGAGGGCGCGATTGATATCACATAGACATCATTTGGACTAGTAGCAAATTAATGGAGTCAGCCCTGGTGGCATGCGCTCAATTCAATTAATTCGTACCTGTTTAGTTTGAAAGCGCCTCTTGGTGGAGGCGCCTTGAACATCACAGGCTCCGAGTCATCTCAGAGGCAAGCACATCGTCGGCGTGCTCAAATCTGAGCGTATCTCTATGGCTGCGTGAAAAAATATTAATGGCTTTTAGCCACTTTTCTTATAACCAACAATTCTAAATATTAAAACGCATACCCGTGAAAAGCGGCTAGCCTCGTAATCGAGCAGCGCTAGTGAAGATGTCACTACGCGCCATCTTACTTACGATTAAAAGGAAATAATTCCCCATGGAAGGCTTCGCTATCGCAGCGTCCCAGATTCAATGCGTCAACGCTGCTCTGCGCTTTACTTGACGACCATGAGGAAAAAGGGTTCCGCACTAGCCTGGCGTGATGCGTAGATTTTAAAACGCCGGGCTAATACTGGAAGTGTTACCCGTAACATGGCTCATGCTGTCGTCATTCCGTCTTCGAAGAGACGTGATATGACAATTAGGAAAACACTAAAACTTATGAAAGGAAAATACCTTGCCATATCTCGTCGAATTTCATAACAGAGCAGGATTCGCCTCGTCCTTCAGAGTCGAGTGGGACGGTGGCGAATGCCCTCCAGATAGAACTGAGGTGATCACCGCCGGTGGCGTTGCGAAGGTCGACCTTCGCGAATATGGTGTTCCTGAAGGCACCTCCTGCTGGGCCAGGGCCTACGTTCAGGGCGGGCCCAATCACGACTCGGGCGACAATTTCAACTACGGGGAAGACGATAGCTCCACCGCCTCTTACTCGATCACCGGCACTACACTCAATCCGTCCTTCAGCCTGGACATCGTCGACTAAGCATCCAGCCCCGCCACTTTGTGTGACGGGGCATTTTCTGTACTGGAGTCAAAATCCAGACCGTTTCACAATTAATCCGCACCCTCTCATTCCGAGACTGAACACCTAGAGTGCGAGATGGGCACCAGTAAATCCTCCAACGCCTTCATCGAGGACTTGGGTGTTTCCCTGATGCTGGAGTTGACGTCGGACAAACCGAATAGCGCGTACACGTTCACTGCAGTGGATGTTGTGCGCTAAGCAGTCATTGGACTTGCCCCTACCAGACCGGACACCCATTCCCCGTTAAATTGATGCACGCTGCCGAGCGCCGCCGTTCCGCCTAGGTATTGGGTACTTCAGTGGTAGGTGTCAGCTGATGACAGCGGCTCAAACGATAGAGGAACGCCTTGGAAGAGATCGCATTGGCCAACCCAAAATGTGCCTTGAGCAAGCGCGGCTAGGCACGTTCGCGCCGCTATAGTCGACTCTATTGCCGACCGTACCTCCAGGAGCTTTTCCCAGTGTCTGACATGCCGACCCATTTCGCTTACACAAAGCGCTTCAACGCCGTGCTCGCCTACATTGATGCCAATCTCGAAGGTGACCTGTCGGTGAAGACGTTGAGCCATGTGGCGAACTTTTCGGCGTTTCACTTCCATCGACAATTCACCGCGTTCGTAGGTGTGCCGGTCTCACGCTATGTGCAACTGATGCGACTACGACGCGCGGCACATCGCCTGGCCGCCCTCGCGGATCACTCGGTACTGGACGCCGCACTCGGTGCCGGCTTTGAAAGTCCCGAGGCATTTTGCAGAGCGTTCAGGCGGGCATTCGGTACGACACCGAGTGCGTTCAGGAAGGAACCGAACTGGCAAGTCTGGAATGCGGTATTCGCAATCCCTCATTTTTCCAGGACCATCATCATGCAAGTACGAATCGTAGATTTCCCTGAAGTCAGGGTAGCCGCGCTTGAGCACTGCGGACCACCCGGGCTCGTCAATGAGAGCGTGCGCAGGTTCATCGAGTGGCGTATGCAGAGCCGACAGTCGCCGGTGGCATCGAGTCGCAACTTTGGCATTCCCTATAACAACCCCGATACGACACCTCCAGAAGCATTCCGCTTCGCAATCTGCGGCGAGATTCACGAGGCCGTGGCGCCGAATGAGTTCGGCGTGCACGAGATCGTCATTCCTGCCGGTCGCTGCGTCGTGGTGCGACACGTGGGGTCACCGGATCATATCGGCGAAACGATCTATCCGATTTACCGCGATTGGCTTCCTGCCAGTGGAGAGGAACTTCGTGACCAGCCGTTGTTCTTCAATTACCTGAGCGTCTATCCCGAGACACCGCAGGATCAATGGCAAACAGATGTGTATGTTCCGCTGCAATAGCGGAGCAAGCAGAGCCTTCGACCCTGAGCTGACGTTGACGAGAGTCCGTTCAGGGTCGACTTTTTCAACAGAATCGACCCGTTGCTGCCGGTCGCGAGGTTTCTGACCTCGCTTTTGCTGGCCGTCTGGTTCATTCCTTAATCTCGGGAAAGATACATCCGCCATTGCGGACCAGCGCCTTCAGCTCTTCGCTCACCTGCGTGGGGTTTTGACTTATTCGAGTCACGAACGCCTCGAGGTGCCGTGCGTATGACTTCGAATCGTGCTTCGCGCTCCAAAGCACGATGTTGAGCACGATGGGAATGAGGTCCAGGCCTTTCTCTGTCAGCGTGTAGAAATCCTTGCGCCTATCGTCGGGGTTGGGTGCCTTCGAGAGAATGCCTTGCCCCTCAAGAAAGGCAAGGCGGGAAGCGAGGACATTAGACGCGATCCCCTCTTCCGATTTCAGGAACTGGCCATAGGTCTTCTTACCCACAAAAACGATGTCGCGAATGATCAGGAGCGACCACCGGTCGCCGAAAATCTCCACGCCATAGTTCACTGCGCAATGGGACCGAACGTCTTCTTTAGAGGTTGTTTTCATGGCCGGATCTTAACATCGCTTGCATGGAGCAAGTAAATCCCTGCAATTCACTTGCTTTTTGCAAGTGAAACAACCAGCATGGCTCGTACGCTGAGCGCAGTCGCACCAGCACGTTTCGTATCACACCGCTCAGAAGGGCCAATAACATGCTCGTTTTCGTCACTGGCGGCACCGGCCACGTCGGTTCGTACGTCATCCCCGACCTCATCGCAGCCGGCCACGAGGTCGTCGCTCTGGCAAGGTCAGACGCGTCCGTGGCAGCGGCGTCCGCGCTCGGCGCCAAGGTGCGTCGTGGAGATCTTGCCGACCTCAAAGGGCTCAAGGCGGCGGCGGTTGAGTGCGACGGCGTCATCCACCTCGGATACAGGGCCGAACTGCTTCCGTCCGGCGGGATCGCCGCCTTGGTCGAATCGGAACTCGCGACCGTCCTCACGTTCGGCGAGGCGCTGGCGGGCACGGATAAGCCACTGGTCGTTGCAGGCAGTATCGGCACGCCCATGAACGTGGGCAGGGCGGCGCCTATCGGCGCACCGGTCAGTCTGGGCCGACCGGCGACCGAGGATGATCCCGCTCTACCCTGCGGCCTGATCGATTCAGGCACTCTGTTGGCACGCAATATCGTGGAAACCACGGTCGTGGGCCTCGCCGAGCGAGGTGTCAGATCGTCGGTCGTGCGGATTCCCACTCTCTTACACAGTGCGACCGGTCGCCTGCAGCTGATCATGCTCGCGAAAACAAAGGGTTTTGCCGGCTATCCGGGAGACGGCAAGAACCGCTGGCCCGCCGTGCACGTCCGCGATCTTGCCTCTCTGTTCCGCCTGGCGCTCGAGAAAGGGGCCGCAGGCAAAACCTGGCACGCGATCGGCGACGAGGGAATCCCGTTCCGCGAGATCGCCGAGGCTATAGCCGCTCGCCTGGGAATACCCGCCGTGAGCATCCCCGCGGACGAGCTGATGCTGCCGGGCCACTTTGGGTTCCTGGCGGCGGTGGCCACGCTGGACCTCCCCGCGTCGAACGCCATCACCCGCCGGGCTCTTGGCTGGGACCCCGTTCAGCCCGGTCTGATCGAGGACCTGGACAACGGCCATTACTTTCCACCGACTGACTTGAGCTGACGGCGGGGCGCTGGATCGCCAATGCGCCCGGCACAGTCCCCCCTAGCACCTTTTCTCGCCCCCCATCACCCACGAGGAGCACGCATATGCGCGTTTTTGTCACTGGCGGCACCGGCCATTCCGGTCCGTACATCATCTCCGATCTTATCGCCGCCGGCCATGAGGTCACGGCCCTGGCTCGGTCCGACAAGGCCGCCGCGCAGGCGGCTGCGCTCGGCGCCAAGGTACATCGCGGCCATCTCGAGGATCTCGACGGGCTCAAGGAGGCGGCCGTAGCCTCGGACGGCGTCATCCACCTCGCGCACCGGCAGGACCTGATTCCAACCGGCGGGATCAACGCCGTTGCGGCCGCGGAGCTTGAGATCATGCTCGCCTATGGCCAAGCACTGGCCGGAAGCGGAAAACCGTTGGTCGTGTCTGGAAGCGTCGGCTCGCCCGGGTGGGAGGGCCTGGGCCGGCCGGCCACAGAGGAGGATCCACCCCTTCCCGGCGGCGATCCGTACAAGAATACCCTGCGGGTTCGGAACATCGTGGAAACCACGGTGATCGGTCTCGCCGAAAAGGGCATACGGTCTGCGATCGTGCGGATCCCTGAGATCATGCACAGCTCCACCGATAACGCCGGCTTCCTTGCGCTGTTGATCGGGCTGGCCAAGGAAAAGGGTGTCGTCGGCTACCCCGGAGACGGTGCCAACCGTTGGGGGGCCGTGCACGCCCGTGACCTCGCCACCGTGTTTCGCCTGGCGCTGGAGAAAGGCGCCGCGGGCAGAAGCTGGCATGCAATCGCCGAGGTGGCTGTCCCGTACCGCCAGATCGCCGAAGCCATTGCCAGCCGCTTGAATCTGCCGGCCGTGCCTATTCCCGCGGACGTGCTGATGCTGCCTGGCTACTTCGGGTTCCTTGCGAATCTGGTCACGCTGGATACCCCGACATCGAACGCCATCACGCGCCGGGTTCTTGGCTGGGAACCGACCCAGCCCGGACTCTTCGCCGATCTTGATAACGGTCATTACTTCCCGGCCGTCTGATGAGGTGACGGCACACCGCCGGGTCGCACTGCACCCGGCGGGTGGCCGAGCCGAGACGGCGTAACCCGTCCAGAAAAGACGAAAAATACCTGATTTCAGAACGGAGACTGCACATGAGCACTATCAGCATCATCGGTTCAGGAGGCATGGCCACGGCGGTCGCCGGCCGTATCGCCAAGGCCGGACACACCGTCGAGGTGTTCAGCCGCGATCCCGCCAAGGCGCAGGCGCTTGCCGACAAGCTCGCATCCGGAGCGATCACAGGGACTTACGGCGCCACTCCGGCGGGCGACATCGTCATTCTCGCCGTGCCGTACACCAATGCGTTGGCGGTACTGGCCGACTTTGGGAAAGCGCTCGACGGTAAGGTGATCATCGATATCACCAACCCGGTCGCTCCCGATCTCTCGGGCCTCGTTACCCCCCACGGCAGTTCCGGTGCGCAGGAGATCGCCAAGGGAGCCCCCGCCAGCGCGCATGTCGTCAAGGCGTTCAATACCCTCTTCGGCCAAGTACTTGCCAAGGATAAACGCCTCGACGCGTTCATCGCGGCGGACGATGAGCACGCCAAGGCGCGGGTCTCGACCTTCCTCGAGAGTCTCGGGCTGCGTCCGTTGGATGTCGGCGGCCTGCAGATGGCCCAGACGCTCGAGTGGCTCGGTCTGATGATGATCGGCCTGGCCAAAAACGGCGCCGGCAGCTGGGACATCGCCATGAAAGTCGATATCGGCTGAGTCACCGACACCACGTCCTCACCAGCAGGTCCACAACGTGTCCGATGTGATCGGACACGATCCCAGGTAATGGACATGGAGAGATTTCGATGAGCACACAAGAGAATGTCCAGACTGTGAAGAGTTTTTTTGCAGCCATGGGCCGCGGCGATAAGCCCGGTCTGCTGGCGTTGTCTGCCGAAGATATCGAGTGGATCATTCCGGGCGAGGACTGGCCGCTGGCCGGCACGCACCGCGGACACCAGGGATTGGCGGATTTGCTTCAGAAGGCTTGCGAAATGGAAACTTCATTCCCGCAGCCCCCCGAATTTGTAGCGCAGGGAGACCGGGTTCTGATGGTCGGGTTCGCCACGGGGAAAGTTAAGGCCACGAACAGGACGTTCGAGGACCATTTTGTCTTCGCCATGACTGTTCGCAATGGCAAAGTGACAAACATCCGCGAATATATCGACACGCAAGCACTGGCACGGTCCTCCGAGATGGCGTGAGCTGTTGGCGCCGATTGAAAACTGACCCAGTCCATTCAAGAGAGGCCGGGACCTACGGCTGAGCGGTCCAAACGGCCAGCTCATAACCATCTGGATCAATGAAGTGGAACCTGCTTCCGCCAGGGAACGAAAAGGTTTCGCGGGAAATAACAGCCCCCAGGGCTTTGAGCCGCTGCTGCGCCTCCTCGAGATCATCCGAGTACAAAATGATCAAAGGGCCACCGGGCCGAACGAGCTCTCCCGTAGTGAAGCCCCCCGTAACCACGAATGCTCATGGGTGCCTCGTAGGCATACCCACTGGGATTGCCGGCGGGATAGGACATCACAAAACCAAATCGGCCTGCGCTATTGGACAGCCAGGCAAAGGCTGGTGTCGTTTCAAACACTTGCTCCAGATCCCGACAGCCTGGTGTACCGATATCGACCGCGGCCCCGGCATGGTGCTCGCTGAAATGTGGAGGCGCAGAGACGGCAAGTGCCCCGTGGCCACGGGGCGAATGGTGGCGATGCATTCGTTCAGCGCATCGTTCTCACATCTCCAAAAACTGCGTCTACACTCGATTTTGCAGGCCCAGAAGGATCGACGGCTGCCGTGAGTATTCGTTGGTCCCGTTGTGATTATTTATCTTCGAGACAAGGAGCAGTCATGAATTCACTCGACTCAATTCAGCAAAGGCAAATCAATCTTACACACGCTTACGTGGTGAATAATGCGGCGAGGTGGAGTCCGTCCTGGGAAATCATGAAGAAGCCTACGCCGGCCCAGGTTAAAGACAACATTCTTTCGCGTCTTAATGGCTCCAAGGTTGGCGGCGGCTATGCCGTAGTTTGGGGCCCCGCTCTGGTGATGGATGGCGATTACGCGGCTCACATCACAGTCGTGCTGATGGGCGGGAAAAGTGGGAACGACACCGTAGTGGTGACGAGTGGGACCCTTGACAATTCTCCTGAGGATCAGAAGGATGATCTTGATATTTTCCCAATGGTGCCGTTAAAGAATCTCATCAAGAGCTGCCCAGTGTCGATAAACATATCGCAGGGAACTGCAGAGGGTGTAAACAAGATATTGACTACGGCATCTACTATCAGTGGTCAGGGCACACTTGACGATTTTCTCGGAAAGCAGCGCAGTGGCGCGACGATCCGATTGGTCGGTCATAGCCTTGGCGGTGCTCTAATGTCGGTAGTCGCGCTTTATCTAAAAGACAAATTCTCGAGCTTTAATTTTTATTGCGAAACGTTTGCTGCGCCAACGGCCGGCGATGGTTTTTTTGCAAGCTATTTCAATAAGCAAATGGCCGGTAATGCACTACGGATATACAACACTCTGGATGTTATTCCGATGGCGTGGTGCGCAACCTCTCTCGATTTCTCCTTGACGCTCTATGAACCCACCAACGTCATTGATCCAGTCACGAAGGAATTGGTTTGCATTGGAATCGATACTGTTACAAATAATAATTTGAACTACACACAATGGGGCATGGGCAGCGCAAACATGGAGCTGCGGCTCGGAGGGGAGATTCAAGCCGATTGCACAAGCTATAACGCTCAATCCGGCTATCAGCACATCTACGAGTACATGTCGCTGCTGGGCTTGAAACTTGGCGATATACCGATGCCGCCACCGTTCGGCAGCTAGTGCGATAGTCTCGTCGCCCAGATGTTCGAGTTGCAGTTGCCGGCATTTCTTCGCGAAGCCTACACAACTGCAACTCGCTTATCCGGAAACCTTTTCGCTCGCAACGGTGCTTAAGCAGACGCAACGTGGCCGGTGGATTCATATACTGCCAGGCACCGTGGCGTGTTCTTTTCCTCCGCTTCATCAATCGGCTATTGAACTATGGAGCCAATATGGCTGACTATGATGCCAAATTCGATTTGTTGTGTTTTCTCGCCACACCGGAAATGCGGACGAGGAAACTGAAATGACCAACCCGAACGCCGTGAAGACTTACATCGGCTGCTACTACCTCACCATCATTGTCAATTATGGGGAAATAGGCAGCAATACCTGGTTCGCGTATCGCCAAGGTAATTCGCTGGCGTGCGAACTATTGGACTATGACACCGAGAACGACGCGACCTTGTTCGCTTTCTATCTGGGAGATACATTCACCCCCGACAACGCTATCAATAAAGACACCCACAACTGGCTTCAGGTTCAATCGGTGCGCGACGGGACGTGGTTGGACTGTGGCAGCTCGATGTCGGGCGGTAACTCACATGATTTCTTTATCGCACTCACCTCTCCGCAAACGCCTGCGACGCTCGCCCTGGCGACCCATGATCCGTACGGCATCCCGCCGGCAGACAACGCCATCTGGATGGAGCTCGTCAAAGGCCAGTCGGTTGTATCCGTACTCAATATTGATATCCTGAACAATACGGTCTCCTGGGCAGATATAGAGACCGCCTTGATATTTGCCAACCCCTCCGTGCCCGTCATTACGCAACAGCTATTCCCGGGTGCGTCGGACCTGCGCAAGCGTTCATACGACCGGGCCGACTTCTGGTACCTGTTCCTGAACAATGCGGATTTATCCGGCACTCGGGTGACGAACAGCAATCTGAGCAATGTCACGTTCTCGGGCATCGCGAATTTCTCGGGCACCGTGCTCGATGGCAGCAACCTCTCCGGTTGCATGTTGGATGGCGCGAACTTTCGCAATGCATCGCTGAAGGACGTCGACCTTAGCAAAGCCAGCCTGAAAGGGAGCGACTTCACGGGCGCGGTGCTCGACAACTGCAACTTCGAAAGCGCTGACCTGGAAAGCGCCGATCTGGCCCTGGCGACCCTCTCGGATCTTACCAAGCCCATCCGCATCACCCGAGACGTCAAAAACCGAACCATTTTTTCGAACGCCCGCGTGAACAAGATCCTCACGCACGCGCTCGACCACAAGGATAACGACATCTACATCTGGAGCTACGCACAGATGGACGGCGTTAAGTTTATGACGCCTGATCCCAAAAACCCGGGAAAGGCGATCCTCGATGGGACGCTCAATCATCTGGTCGCACAGTATGCCGTTCTGACCGGGGTGCAGTTCTCCGCCGTGGAAAAACCGAGCCTTCGCTACGCCGATCTGTCCTACGCCCAGCTCGGGGGCGCCGCCCTGGCGCAAGCGAACCTGGAGTACGCCACGTTTGACAACGCCACCCTCTCGACGCCAAACGGTCTGCTCCGTTGCAACCTGAGCGAGGCGAACCTGATGGGGGCCACGTTCGCCAAGGCAGACATGTCGTACGCCCAGATGCCGTTTTGCTACCTGTACGGCAACGGCGCGGCGCTGGTCGGCGCGAACATCATGCAGGCGGATTTCAGCGGTGCGTATCTCGTCGCAGCTAATTTCTCTGGCATCAAGGATAAAAACGCGGCGGGCGTCAACTTCGACGGCGCGTGCCTGATCAACGCCAATTTCACCGGCACCGTGCTGTCGCTGGTGAATTCGGAGCGCGCGACCTCATTTGCGAAGGCTTGCCTTCAAGGCGCCGATTTCTCCAGTGCGAGTGTGGGTGGGGTCAATTTCACAGGAGCGGCCGTCAGCACGGACAACGGTACGTTGACCGTCCATGGCGGCCGGGAGGACAAGCACAAGATCCAGTACCACGTCACGCGGAAGCCGACGGACACCGCTGGCGCAACGTGCCCGAGCGGCCAGACCGGGCCTTGCACCGGCACGATGTGGAACGCCGACGACGCGCCCATGACCGACTGGCACTACGGGCCGTGAGGTGCGGCCCGCTCCCGCGTAGACAAGCTCAACCAGTACAACCACTCACAGGAAGAGAACGATGAATCAACGGAATGATGGGGCGACCAACCAGCGTTCGGACAAGCTGCCCGGACCGACCGAAACGCGCACGCTGCACTTCAACCTGAAGCATTGCAAGAACCCGGACGACGTGCTTCTGCACGCGAACTTGAGGAAGTATCGGCTCAAGCGTCATACGCCGCAGACCCTCGCACGAGCGAGCCAGAACACGCCGTTCTTGAAACTGCTCCCGCAGGAGCACGTCACTCATTACATCGAGGACCTCCCCGTTCCCTCTAACCGTCCGGCACTGATCACCGTGTCCACGGGGACGGGTGACGGGGCGCCCGGCAACACCATCGCCATGCACTTGCACGTCCCCAAGGCCGGCAGGTCGGCCGCGCGCGAAGAGATGAAGAAACGTGGCAAGGATGTGCTCGCCTCGGCTCACTACAAGCTCGCGAGATACGGCATCACGTCGGACGATCTCAAGCCCCTGGTCCTGGACTCCGACTTCCCGGATCACGTAGACGACTACAACGACCCCATGGAGGCGGCGGTCGCTATACTTTTCCACCATCCGAGCCTCCTGAACCTGAGCGGTGATAAAGGCGGTGCCATCCCTGCATACATCAAGGATAACTGCATCACAGTCGCGATCCAGAACGATAGTGGCACCCTGGTGGACGCGATCAGCGACGCAGGCGATGGATGGCAAAAAAAGGTGCTGCTCCTCGACTGGAACAACGACAAGGTATACGACGACAACAAAAAGCCCATCTATACGGCCAGGCTCGAAGAGGGTGTGAATATGGCCATGACGAGCACCTTGCCCCTGGCGATCCAGCTCTCGAGGCAGGACGAGTACCTGCGCGGCGCGCTGTGGAAAGTGCTCGATGGCGTCGTATCGAGCGAATACCAGGGGACGGCGGGCTCCAAAGCCGTGGAGCCGCGCGCCCAGCAGCGAGACCAGAACGCTCAGTGGCAATTGAAGAACCTCACTCCGGGCAAGGGCGTCGTGGTCGACCCCGCCAGCGTGACATGCGAAGGGAACAACATGTCCGTGACGGTGGAGAACCAGTGGCTCAGGCACCTGGGGGCCTACATCGAGTTTCTGGATGCCAGCGGCACCCCCGTCGCGCCGCCGGACTCATGGCCGGCGACTTCAATCCCGAGCATATTCAACGGCACCGCCACGTCGAAATACCTCGACCGGGTCGGGCCCATTGATGAGATCGCCGGCATCCCCATCGACGTCACGGACATGACGCTGACGTTCCCGGTACCGGATACGGCCAACGCGGTGAACATCCATCTCGCGGGGCTCGGCGTTTTCGGCCCGGGGCACACCGACAGGCACATCTGCCTGCTCGGCATCTTCATGACGGCAACCTTCGAGTATGCGATTCCGGTTGTCGCCCTCGTCGTGGGCGCGGCCCTCATGAACACCGAATTAGTCACCAACCTCCTGAAGGATAACAAGGTCTACGTCGGCATTCTGGGCGTCCTGGCGACGATCGACGCCGCGCTCCTCGACTATGCATTGACGGGCGGAATCAAGGAGGTCCTCCTCAAGCTGGCCAACATCATCGGCCCCTTGCTATGGAAGACGGGCTTGAAGGCGATGTTGCTGGAGTTTATCGCGCAAGGGGCTCTGGAGGAGGCGATCCCATTCGTGGACATCGCCCTGGAGGCGACCAACGCGGTTGTCACCTTCGCGCAGCTCAGTCAGACGACGTTCGAGGTGCTCGAGGCGGCGCCGATTTACACGTCGACGGTGACGAGGACGATCGATCTGGATATAAAACTCGTCCCGGACTCGCTGTACCATTACTTCCCGATGCAGGCGACGCACTACGTAGTCACCGTGGCGTACGACAGCCAAGTGACGGTGCCTTCCAAGGAGTTTGCGTTGCCGAAGGGGACGGACAACACTCCCATTCAGATCAGCTTCAAGGGTGTCCCGGGTGGGGGGAAGCTGAAGGTGACCGCGGTCTTCTATGCCGACAATGGATGGGTCGCCGGGAAGGGTTCCACCGACTGGACGCCTGCGCTGGGCACGAACGGCAGCACGCTCGTGATTCCGAGCCTCGAGATCAAAAACAACCTGCCTCCGCTCACCAAGAGCTCGGTCTACGAGCACGTGGAGAAGCTGGCCTACCAGGGCGGTGCGCACGTGTGGGACAAGACGGCAGCGCCCCCAACGGCCACGCTCGGTACGTCAGGCTCGGACCTCATCAGCCTGACGAGCATCACCCTGGCGCAAGGGCCTGCGTCGATCGGCTACAGCTGGCAGGCCTCCAACCTGAACATTCCGGAGAACCTCTCGACCAACCCCCGGTCGATCGACCCCATGTACACGCTGCAGAACGTGTCGCTTCTCGTGCCACCGGAGCAGGCTTACCAGCCGCTCGACGTCGGCTATAGCAGTAAATCAGGTATTTGCTACGACCTGATGAGCCGGTCGGACGGCTCCGCGCGGAACCTCTTCCTCGACAGCTACCCAGTTGCAACCAGCAGCGACTATGACGCACCGTCGTACGTTCATCTTCGCCAGGTGGCGCTGAGCTACGACAACGGATCGAAATGCGCTCCCCTCCACTCCGGGACGGGACAGAGCTATGGTCGGTTCCCGGCGGATGTCCCGCTGGACGATTTCGTCCTGCATCCGCAAGGTTACGTGTTTGCCATCAGCACCGGGCGAAGCAAACTGCTCCGATGCGAGCTGTCGAGCGTCCCCGTCGCGGAGGGGGAGGCCCCCGACGCCTGCTTGTTCTCCGGCGAGGGCTTGCGGGAGGGCCTGGTGTCGGGGCCGGTGGCGATCGCGATTGGCCTGGATGGGGTGGTGATGGTGCTCGAATCCGATAACGCACGGGTACAGGCGTTCGACATCCACGGTAATCCGGTCAAGTACTTCCAGAACAAGACTTCATCGATGCTGCCGCTGACGATAAAAACCCGCGACCAGTCGACGTACCTCGACCTGGACGTGGAGGCCAAGGGGTATGTCTATGTGCTCTCCTATACTGGCGACGGCAGCTCGCCGGACCACTACTACATGGATATCTACACACCTAAGGGTGACCTCCTGGTGTCAACGCAAGGCGTTGCAGCCGGCAAGCTCACGGTGAGCCTGGACCGGAACGTATATGCCCTCAACTACGAGCTGATCCACGGCGCGGACGGCAGGCCCGAGCCATCGATCAGCCACTGGATGCCGCCAGCGCCAGCGGTGTAATCGCCGCTCACCCGTCATCTGATCCAAGAAGCACACCTATCGCCAGATGGCCCCGTCCGGTACTGGGGCACATCTGGCATCTCAAGCGCATGAATGCGGCTCCAACCGTATCGGGGTCGACTGGGATGATCTGATTGCCTCCAGTCCGGTTTCGCGGTCGAAACCATCCCAACTGTTAACCAGTACCTGCCAGTCTTTCGCCTGGAGTTGGAGGCGCCTGCTCTGGCGGTAGCGGGAAAACGGGCTCAGCCACAATAGGATCTTGACGTTTACGAGTGAGTCCTTTCAGCCAAAACGTCCACATCAACACTGTCCCTGAATATGAATCCACCAAGCACGCCCCTTCCTTCCGGGGCATCAGTTGGCGGATAAGTCGTAAGAAAGATCCATATATTCGTCCCCACGGAGATAGGCTCGACAACATCACCACAGGGCCGGTGGTGCCCGCCGCCTCTCAAAGTGCCAAGCACTATCGTAGACACGCCCGGCTGGCACAAAATAGTGCTCAGTCGCGGCCGCCAGCAATCAGCCGATAAATCAGCGCCCCTGCCACCGCGCCGAGAATCGGCGCGAGCCAGAACAGCCAGAGCTGCGCCATCGCCCAGTCGCCCACATAGATCGCGACCGCCGTACTGCGAGCCGGGTTGACCGAAGTATTGGTCACCGGAATGCTGATCAAGTGAATCAGGGTGAGCGTAAACCCAATGGTCAGCGGCGCAAAACCAGCGGCGGCACGCACCGAAGTCGCCCCCAAAATGATCAGCACGAACATGCCGGTCAACACGACCTCACAGACAAAGGCCGCCCACAACGAATAGCCTCCCGGCGAATGCGCGCCATAACCATTGGCGGCAAAGCCCGCGTTTAAATCAAAACCGGCCTTGCCGCTGGCGATCAGAAAAAGCACGCCACCGGCAACCAATCCACCCATTACTTGCGCCAAGATGTAAGGCAACAGATCGCGCGTGGGTAGCCGCCCGCCGACCCAAACACCAATGGAAACCGCCGGGTTGAGGTGGGCGCCGGAAATGGGCCCTATAGCATAGGCCATGGTCAACACACTCAAACCAAATGCCAGGGATACACCGAGATAGCCGATCCCCACCGCTGGGACGCCTGCCGCGAGCACGGCACTGCCGCAGCCCCCCAGCACCAGCCAGAATGTACCTAGAAACTCTGCCCCGTATTGCTTCGTCCACAACTCCTCACAGCCCTGAGACCGCAAGATAGAATTTCACGTGATAGAAAGGCTGACGCGGTGCGCGCCAGGAATTGAATGGCACATCCGTGTGCCCAAGCCGACCAGGGAATGCTCGTCTTGTGTATCGCAAGGCGCCTATCCCGAGCCCCTTCCGACTACAGCCAGAGCCAAGGCTCTTCCATCTGCGCTTCCTTGCACTGGCACTGCTCCTGTCATCCTTGAACTCAACGGCTGGCAATCTAACAGCCGATTGTGCAGGCCAGGCTCAATTGCCATATTTGTTCAGATATCGCATGAAAATTCGCTGCCACGCTAAACCACCTGGTCAGGCGTTTTTCGCGACAATCCCCTTTTTTGGGGGCGGCCCCTCTGTTTTCGCAAACCTATTACGTTGCCGATACAAGACCATCGTTGCCGAGAACCCGCACAACGCTGCGAACATCAACCAATAGGCCGGAGACGCCTTGTCGCCGGTTGCCTGCACCAGAAAGGTCGACATCGCCGGGGTAAATCCACCAAAAATTGCGGTCGCCAGGCTGAAGGCCAAAGAAAACCCCACCACCCGCACATTCTGTGGCATGACTTCGGTCAAGGCCGCGACCATTGCACCGTTGTACACGCCGAAGAAGAACGAGAAGTACAGCAAGACCACCAACAATCGCTCGAAACTGGGGGCTTCAGCCAGCCAATGCATGGCCGGATACGCTGTGAAAATGCACAGCAGCGAGATCGCCAACAGCAGTGGACGACGGCCGATTCGATCTGAAATCGCACCGCCGATGGGCAACCAAATAAAGTTGGTCAGGCCCACAAACAACGTCACCACCAGGCTATCAGTGGTGCTCAAGTGCAGCACCGTTCTGCCGAATGTCGGGGTGTATACGGTGATCAGGTAGAAGGTAGTCGTGGTCATCGAAGCCAACAGTCCACCCGCCAGCACTGTGCGCCAGTTTTCCCTCATGGAGCGGAACACTTCGGCAGTACTTGGATGATGCGCACGAGCCTTGAACGCTTCGGTTTCCTGCAACGAACGACGAATGATGAAAATGAACGGGATGATCACGCAGCCGATGAAGAACGGAATGCGCCAGCCCCACGCCGCTATCTCGGTTGCATTCAGGTAGGCGTTGATCCCATAGCCCAACGCCGCCGCAAGGATGATCGCGATCTGTTGGCTGGCCGACTGCCAACTGGTGTAGAAACCCGTACGACCCGGCGTTGCGATCTCGGCCAGATAAACCGACACACCGCCCAGTTCCGCACCCGCCGAGAAGCCCTGCAGCAATCGACCCAACAGCACCAGAATCGGTGCCGCGACGCCAATGCTGGCATACCCCGGTACCAATGCGATCAGAACCGTGCCGCATGCCATGATCGACAGCGTCACAATCAACCCCTTGCGACGCCCCACCTTGTCGATATAGGCGCCCAGCACAATGGCGCCCAATGGACGCATCAGAAAACCCGAACCGAATACGGCAAAGGTCATCATCAGCGAGGCGAACTCACTGCTTGCGGGGAAGAACGTCTGGGATATGTAGGTTGCGTAGAACCCGAACAGAAAGAAGTCGAACTGTTCGAGAAAGTTGCCGCTGGTGACCCTTATGATAGCGCCGAATTTTGACGTCCGGGATCGGGTGTTTTCCGTTTTTATTTTGACCATGGTTACGGTGCTACTCGATATTGTTATTGGAATAGAGGTCGTGACGGTCAGTCACTGCCGGCGTTGATCGGGTTGGGTAGACGTTTTTCGATGGCGTACTTGAGTAGCGCGGCGCTACGGAAGATACCGTGGGCGAATTTGCTGTAGGGCATGGTCAGAAAGAACGCCATCACCAGCCCCAGGTGGATTGCCAGCAGCAAGCCCAGGGCGCTGGTCTCGCGCAAGGCGAGCAATGCCAGACCGCTGGAACTGACCAGCAACAGCAGCGCGATAAATCCGCGATCCATGGGTTTCTGGTTCTCGTCGCCCTGTTCCGGGTTGCGGCGCAGATTCATCCATAGCAATCCGGCCGGGCCCACCAGCAGACCGATACCGCCGAGGATTCCGAGCATCACCGGCAGACTGAAGATCGGATATGGGGCAGACCAGTCGAGCAGGAAGTGATAGAGCGTGGCCACTGCCGTGGCGGCGAAGCACAGCAGGAAGCCGTAGAAGGTGAAGTGGTGGAAGCGACGGCGCCATAGAGTGAATTTGTCATCGTCGTTATTGCAGCCTTCTGCGTGGCCGCCGTCCAGATACTTGAGCTGTGCGACGTTGACCGTGGCCTCCAGGGCGGCAGAGGTTTTCAGTGGCAGCGGCGCGTCGGCAGGTGAGACGTTACGCCAGAAACGTCGTACTCCGATTGTCAGGGCCAGTGCCGCAAAGCCGAACACCGCGCCAAACATCAGGGCCAGAGTGTTGTGCGGGAAAATACCGTAGAAATTGCCCCCCGGCATGGCCGTGAACAGGTTACCCATCGCCACCAGGGCCAAGCACAGAAACAACGCCAACCCGCCACCCGAAGCCAGAGCCAGGGTTAGACCGTTACGCTGGTAAAGCTTGCCCAACGGCTGCGGCCAAACGTACTCGGCATAAGTGTTCAGACGCACCTTGGCCATTGCTTTAGGCACATTGACCGCAAACTCATGGGGCGCGGCGTACTGGCACGCCGAAAGGCAAGCGCCGCAGTTGTGGCATAGGTTCGCCAGGTAATGGCTGTCTGCCTGCGTGAACTCCAGACGCCGGGTCATGGCCGGAAACACCGCACAAAAACCTTCGCAATAGCGACAGGCATTGCAGATGGTCATCTGCCGCTCAACTTCACTTTCCTCCAGATTAAGGACTGGGATCAGTTGGCTGGACGCTTGGGGATCAAACAGTTGCATGTCGAGATTCCGATATCACAGTAGAAGGGCCGAAACCCACCGAGGCCGCCGCCTGAACGCCAGCGATACGCCCGAAAGCAGTGCCTATGGCCATGCCGATGCCGGCGGTGTAGCCCTTGCCCAACACGTTGCCCGCCATCATTTCCCCGGCGACAAACAGATTCGGACTGGCTTTGCCTTTGAAGCGCACAGCCGCCGTTTCGTCGGTGGCCAAGCCCAAGTAGGTGAAGGTCACACCGGGTTTAAGCGGATAGCCATAAAACGGCGGTTTGACCAAAGGCCGTGCCCAGTGTGTCTTGGCAGGTGTCAGGCCTTCGGTATGGCAGTCGTCCAGGGCGGTGTGGTCGAAAGTGCCGACCTGACAGGCACGGTTGTAGTTTTCGATGGTTTGCATGAACTGCGCTTCTGGCAAATCCAGAAGACCCGCGAGCTCTTGCAGTGAGTTGGCCTTGGCCCCAGGGAAAACCGGCGGCATGAAACGGCCGATCGCCTGCTTGTCGATGATCGAATACGCCTTCTGGTTGGGTTGACCGGCCACCAGCCGCCCCCAGATTGCATAGCGCTTGGGCCAGAAATCTTCGCCTTCGTCGTAGAAGCGCTCGCCGTCGCGGTTGACCACCACGCCCAGCGACACGCAGTCGATGCGGGTGCAGATCCCACCGTCGTAAAGCGGCGCCCGGGCATCGATGGCAACCATGTGCGCCTGTGTCGGATCACCGATGATGTCAGCGCCGAGATCCTGCATGCGACGTAGCAACACCCCGGTATTGAAACGCGTGCCACGGATCAGAAAGTTATCCGACGGCCATTCGCCACGTTCGTTTTGACCCCAAGCCTCGCGCAGCCATTCGCGGTTGGATTCGAAACCACCGGCTGCCAGCACACAGGAGCGGGCCTCAACGCGTTCGGCAGGCAAATGCTGCCCATCGACCTCGCGCGCGCCTATGTGCGCGGCGACGAACTTTCCATCCTGCAGCTCGATATCAGTGACTTGAGCGTTGTAGCGAATCTTGACGCCCAGGCGTTCAGCGCTGCGAAAGTACGCGTTGACCAGCGCCTTGCCTCCGCCCATGAAGAACGCATTGGTGCGCGCTACATGCAACGCGCCGGACAGCGGCGGCTGGAAATGCACGCCGTGGGATCGCATCCAGTCACGACACGAGGAAGAGGCGCGAATGGCGATGCGTGCCAATTTTTCATTGGTTATGCCGCCGGTAACTTTGAGCAAGTCCTGCCAATATTCTTCTTCCGGATACGCGTCCACCAGCACATCCTGCGGCGCATCATGCATACAGCGCAGGTTGCGCGTGTGCTGTGAATTACCACCACGCCAGACCTTTGGCGAGCTTTCCAGCAACATCACGCTGGCACCGGCTTCCCGCGCCATCAGCGCCGCGCACAAGGCCGCGTTACCGCCACCTATAACCAAAACATCAACCATCGTTTCTCCTCAATTCGCAAGCAGACGGGAACGAGTTGCTGCTGGCGAGTGGGCGAACAGTAGTGCGGCACCCAAGGGGGCGAAAGGCGGGTTTTTACATGGGGGCTTTAGTTTTGCTAAAGGGGGGAAGTGAACTTTCTTCGGGCAACAGCCCCTTTGATCGCAACGGTTATGCGAGGCGAACAACTATTGAGTGGGCGGCATTGCCTGTAAGGCATAGGTACGGTGACAGGGTTCCAAGTCTCAAATTTCCTCGATCAACCGCGCTCCGGGCCACTGTCGATCATTGACCAGATGTCGCACGACATCGGTTATCACGACCCGCGTCGCCAGAGCAGCGGGAGACAGTTCGTCGTCAGCAAGAGTCGCCAGCAAATTCCTACGCCCAACGTGCGCATCAGCGATCTGTACCAGTGACAGTCCCGACTCCCCTTCCAATGCCGCGGCGGCACCTGGTTGAATCGTAGCGGCGTGTCCGGCCCTTACCGCGTTCATCAGCACGACCAGCCCGTCTATCTCCATGATGAT
Source organism: Pseudomonas sp. GW821-FHT04D07 (assembly GCF_059420225.1). Classification (NCBI taxonomy): domain Bacteria; kingdom Pseudomonadati; phylum Pseudomonadota; class Gammaproteobacteria; order Pseudomonadales; family Pseudomonadaceae; genus Pseudomonas; species Pseudomonas sp. GW821-FHT04D07. Next base: position 3,979 of record NZ_JBWKTH010000040.1, on the reverse strand, counting down.
GTTGGGCGTCACGCCCGAGCGTTCAAATGCGGTCATCAGAGTCGTACGCAGCCCATGTTGAGAGCTGGGCATCACCAGCGGCAGTTGACCAAGATCTGCCAGTTGCACGCTGTCGCCGCGCGGTGCGCCTGGCAGCTCCCGGGAGGTAATCACGAATAGTTTTTCGTCCAGCAACGGCGTCACGCTCCAGCGCTTGCCGCCTTCGAGTTGAAACAGGATGGCCAGATCGATCTGTCGCGCATTGAGCTGCGCCGCGAGGTGCCCGGACAGCATCTCCACCAGGTGCAACTGGATGTCTGGGTAACGCTCGCGCATTGCATTGATCAATGGCAGCGCCAGAACCGTGGCGGTGGTGGGTGGCAGACCGACACTGACGTATCCACTCATGCGCCCGCGATGTGCTGCCAGGATCGCGTTCTCCGCCTGGCGCAAGGTCAGTTGGGCGTGGTGCAGGAAGGCGAATCCGGCGCTGGTCGGTGTCACGCCAGTGCTGGTACGGTTTAGCAGGCGAGTCGACAGTTCACTCTCAAGCTTGCCGACCTGCTGGCTTAGTGCCGAGACGCCGACGTCCAGCTCCAATGCGGCACGGCCAAGGCTGCCGTGCTCGACGATCTTCACGAAATAGCGCAGTTGCTTGAGTTCCAAGGGGAAGCGACTCCGGGCGAAGGATAAACCAGCAGTCTACCTCTTGCCTGCCCCGCTGACCTGCGCATCCTGGCTGACAATGACATCGCCGGCGTGATACGTCGGCCAGTTGCTCAGCGTGAACTTGCGCACTGCCCATCTCACAGAAATGGGTGCCATATCCAAAAGGCAATCATGCCGAAGAATAGAGGAAGCTCAAGATACAAAGGTGCTTTGCTCCATCGTTTGAGCCCCTGCGGTATGGCGTCGAGCTCTCGCTGGGTGACGAGTCCCCGCCAGATGAACATCCTGGGAAACATGATAACGATGCCGATCAAACATAACCTCATTGAGCGATGCTTGTAAGACTTGCCGCCCCACCATTTGCGGTCACCGATCATCATTTCGTTATTATCGAAATAGGCTTCGACCAAATCCAGCTTTGTTTTAGTGATATAGGCTGACAAGCCAAGACTAAAGAACAATAGAAACAGAAGTAGAAAAACACTCATCGCCTCCAACATCATCATCAATGCGTTCCCTCATAAATCAAATCACCCGCAAGCTCTCCCAGCCCTCCAAATATTATTCCGCCAGTATATCCACCTACGACCCCACCAATAATTCCGCAGCTCAATGCTCCCCACCCGCCCGATACAACACCCAACCCAACCGCGCACACCAATCCCCCTGCACGCGCCCCAAGCTTTCCTCCGAAGTGAGAACCAGCAATTCCTCCCGCCACCTTGCCGCCCTCCACATACCGGGCCTTTCTGCACTGCTCCTCCCGCCCCGTGGAACACGCCTCCTGAATCGCCAGCCCCGCCGCTCCCACGTCCAGGGCCATGCCCACATAGCCTCCTTTGCTGTCAGTACCGATGCAAAACTGACCCACTTGGGCAAAATGCGGCTTTTGCGAGCTGCCCATGCTGTCCAAGGAGCAACACGTGGAAATCAGTGTTCTTATTCGTCAGGAGATGGCGTCAGATATAAAGACAGATAAAGATCGAAAAGAAGAGCAATACCGCTGCTTGCTACAGATCCTAATCAACTACAAGAAACATCCTACATTTCAACCAACATCTGTAAGGCATTACGGAAAATGGTCTTTCACTTGGTCCGCCTCAAGTTCTTGGAGAAAGCCTCCAGGACCTCCTCACGCGACGGCAGGCTTTTCTCAACATCTGCGGGGGTCGTTTTGAAGCCTTCCAGGCGCAGACTGGCCGCGTAGTTGGATTGGCGAGTCCTGGCCGCATAGGCCTTCTTGGCTTCAAGGCTGATAGCGCCCATTGCGCTGGACCTCAATTGTGTTCATCGAGTAATTAAAAGAGATCAAGCTGCCAAGTGCTTGATCTCTTTCAGCGCAACGACCTCAATCAATCGGGCGGTTATCCAACGCGGACAATAGCTGACGGGATGGGGATGCCCCCTCAAGCAGCGCATCCACCACTGCCCGCGCCACTTCCACCGAATGCAGCATGCCCCAGAACAGCGCCCTCTCGACAGGGTTGGTGTGCAGGCTGATTTCGTCGCCATTGAGTTCTGCCGTTTCGAGCAGATTGGAAACGTAGGTCAGTGCGCCCTGAGCAGTGATGCCCGGTTGGATGGCAAACAGCGTGGGTTTGTATGGAGCTTCGGGGATGACGGGCTTGGAGCAGGTGAACGCGAGGGTATCGAGCAAACGGGGAGTATTAGCGGGGGCTGGCTCGGATTCGTTGGACGGCGTGTCCGGGAGTTTACGCAGGTATGTCTCCTTATCCGCGGTGCTGAGAGCTTTGCAAACGACAGGCGGATCGGGGGTGATCTTCTTGAGCATGGCGGCATTCCTATTCGAGTTCAGGAGTTCGCCACTTTCCGCGTTCAAACAAAAGGTGGCGGACCGTACGCAGGTTGAACGACCGGGAATAGGAACCGGCAGGCCGAAGCCTCCTGCGCACAGCCCACCATAACGCGGGCAAAAAAAAACCGCTTTCGCGGCGCTGTGCGCCTATTCATTTCCGGGCGTTCAAACCCGTATCGCCGAATTTGCAGCGACAGCCAAACTCTAGCTCTCGACTCTGGCGCACACAATATTCTCCCACGCCTGAAACGTGTGGGAAATATGAGATTTTTTGGAAGGCCATTTCACGCTGCTTGAATGAGCGCGTGGCTCACGCCGAATATCGGGCCCGACTAAAAAACAGCGCAGACCCACTACCGATGGCATAGATCGAAGCGATGCCCAGATCAAAGCCGGCAATGAAAGGCGGCAGCATAAAAATACTCGCAAGCCCCAGAGCGACCAGGGTGATGCCCAGCCATTTTCTGAGGCGGTAGGATTTCAGATAAAAGAACAGCAGCAGGAACACCGCGTAAGCTCCGGCATAAAAGCCATATTCGCTCATGGTCTATCCGCCTTGATTCTTGATGATCATGGACGATACGGAGTGCTGAGGGCCTATGCCGCCGCTGACCTGCGCATCCAGGCTGACGATGACATCGCCGGCGTGATAAGTCGGCAATTTGCTCAGTGTGAACTCGCGGACTGCCCATCCCACCGGGAAGGCCGCAACGGGCATAAACCTGCCTGCCGCTGCAGCGAAAACACTACCAGTGAGGTAGGCGATACTCGTTCGTTGGGTATTGAGTAAATCCCCCTGTTGCCGGGTCAGGGGTTTGGAGATCCCGACCATCATTTGGCAGGGCAAATCCTTGGCGAGCATTTTGTCGTAGAGCTCCACCACCAGATTGTTCACTTCATAGTGGGCGGCTTTCGCTTCACCAAAATGCAGCGTTCTGAGGCTACCCCGTTCACTGGCTGACAGGGTGAAGCGCGATACGTTGAAGACAATTCCATGATTGCCGGAAAACTGGTCACTCTCAAACTTCAATGCTCGCATCCTTGTCGAGTCTGGAAAGGCTGGGAGTCTGTCTTAGCTCATAGGCTTTCGCAAGCGCTTGGTAAAACGCCGAAAAAGACTTTCATCTTTGGTGAAATAGCCACCTGACACAAACACGGCTGTAGGCAATGCACACCTTCCTCGGCAAAAACCGAACAGATGATCAGGAAGGCTCCCACGCTGGTTGTGGAAGCAGATTTGTAGTCCTCTTCCCCGTTCTATAGCTACACCAACGACCTGAAAAAGCTTGTAGCAGTTGGGGTTTTGACAGCTCCCGGCGGCCTTATTCATTGTGTTGGGGCATACCGCTGACGTTGTCAGCAACATGCCCATGTAGCTTGGATCCGGGAAGCTACGATGCGCCATTGCGCATTGATCCTCCCCCCAGGTCGCAACGCTGTAACCGTCCGGGCAACACACCTTCCTGACACCGTCGCTTGAGGCGATGGTGTCCACCTAAATTTAAGTGGACACCA
>NZ_JBWKTH010000039.1:0-50983 GCF_059420225.1 Pseudomonas sp. GW821-FHT04D07 | reverse complement strand
CCCCCCCCCCCCCCCCCCCCCCCCCCCCCCCCCCCCCCCCCCCCCCCCCCCCCCCCCCCCCCCCCCCCCCCCCCACAAGGGCGATCTGCGCCCACACGAGCTTCATCCGGCTTCAAGATCACGGTTCTTCAGCCGTGCGCCGCAGGCCATGGATAGGCCAGCCACGTTTCCAGGCGCTTGGCGAAGCGGCCGCTTTCCATATCCTGATGCAGCCACTGGTCGACATACTGCTTGAGCACGATGTCACGGGGCAGCAACACGGCCTTCTCGGAGAAGTCGAACGGCTGCTCCGGGTGCACCGCGCACAGCTGCGGATGCAGCTTCTGCTGGACCCGGGTTTCCACCGCGTCGGTCATCATCAGGTCGGCCTTGCCGTCGACGATCTGCTGGAAAATCGTCACATTGTCCGGATGCACGAGGATCTGTGCCTGCTTGAGGTTGGCGCGGGCGAACTTCTCATTGGTGCCGCCAGGGTTGACGATCGCCCGGACATTCGGCTGGTCGATCTGAGCCAGGGTCTGGAACGCCTGCTGCCGGGAACAGAGGGTGATCGGCGTCTTGCCGTCACGCTGGTAAGGCTGCGAGAAAAACGCCAGTTTCTGGCGCTCCATGTTCACCGAGATCCCGCTGATCGCCAGGTCGAACTTGTCAGCCTGCAGATCGCCCGTCAGCGTCGGCCAGGTGGTCGGCACCAGTTCCAGCTTGACCCCCAGGGATGTCGCCAGCCCTTCGGCCAGTTCGATATCCAGGCCGATAAAGCCATCCGCACTCTTGTAGCTGAACGGCTTGTAGTCACCGGTAGTGCCGACACGCAGCACGCCTTGCTGGACGATGTGGTCGAGTCGGCTGTTGCTGGCTTCCTGTGGGGAAGCCGCGCTACTGCTCGGCGGCTGCGGCGCGGCAGTGACCGTGCCGGTCAGCAACAGCCCGGCGAACAGGCAGCGGGAAAAATACGCGGGAATGGCAAACGTCATAAGCGGTCCTTTCTTATCTGGATCCATGGGTGCCTGCGACAGGCACGCCTCTCCAGATTAACCGCTAGCCCCCGGTAGGAGCGAGCTTGCTCGCGATGGAGTACCCGGCACCGTGGGGTATCAGGCACGAAGAGTCATCGTTAACGACCATCGCGAGCAATCGAGCGTCGACCGGCTGCGCCTACAGGACAGACATCCGTAACGACACAATCGACATCAGCCCGTGGGTGATGGCGTCTCATCGGGAATGTACGGTTCGCTGGGCTCGTTCGGGTGGGGCGGTTCGCTGGGTTGCGGCGTATCGGGATCAGGCTGCCCCGGGATACCCGGGATGCCGCTGGACAGGCTCTGGGGATGCGCCAGCAACGACCAAGCCAACAAACCCACTTGATTGGGTTCCAGTTTCGCCAGTTGGGCGCTGATACTTGGATCGATCTTCATGGGGTACTCCTGAGCGTTGAAGCCCGGTTCGTCTTGCACAAACCGGGAGGGTGCACTCAATAGAGTAGCCGTACGCCGAGGAATTCCCTGTTTCGACGCGCCCTTTGTCAGGTACGCGGCAGGGTCACGCCACGCTGGCCCTGATACTTGCCGCCACGGTCCTTATAGGACACTTCGCACTCTTCATCGGACTCGAGGAACAACATCTGCGCCACGCCTTCATTGGCGTAGATCTTCGCCGGCAACGTGGTGGTGTTGGAGAACTCCAGGGTCACGTGGCCTTCCCATTCCGGCTCCAGCGGCGTGACGTTGACGATGATCCCGCAACGGGCGTAAGTACTCTTGCCCAGGCAGATGGTCAGCACGTTGCGTGGAATACGGAAATACTCGACGGTGCGGGCCAGGGCGAAGGAGTTCGGTGGAATGATGCAGACGTCGCTCTTCACATCGACGAAGCTGCCCGCGTCGAAGTTTTTCGGATCGACAGTCGCCGAATTGATGTTGGTGAACACCTTGAACTCATCGGCGCAGCGCACATCGTAGCCATAGCTCGAGACACCGAAGGAGATCACCCGGTTGTCGGCTTCGCCACGCACCTGGCGCTCGACGAAGGGTTCGATCATGCCGTGCTCTTGCGCCATGCGGCGAATCCACTTGTCCGATTTGATGCTCATGGCGGGTGTCCTGATATAACGAGGTGGAAAAATTCTGTCCGGCATCTTACCGGGGCGCGCCGTCGGGTTAAAGCGTCGACGCCGTTTCTCGCGATGACGCGCTCCCCGGACCTGACAAATCGGCCATTTGCGCTGGACTACCAGCCTTCCCGGCCACCGCCAGTCACGAAATAGACGAAACCTTTGTGAAGACCATTGGCACGTCTCGGAAAGTGGGGTATGGTGGCGCCACTGTGCTGCTTGTGTCACTGAGAATCTCTACACGATGTTGAATTTCGATCCAACCATCTCCAAGAATTTTTCCTGCTCTTTGCACTCAGTCTCGGCCAGGGCTTTTCCTGAGTCGCAGTTAACTTTGTCCAAGGAGACATCAAATGTCTAATCGCCAAACCGGTACCGTTAAGTGGTTCAACGATGAAAAAGGCTTCGGCTTCATCACTCCACAATCCGGTGACGACCTGTTCGTACACTTCAAAGCAATCCAATCCGACGGCTTCAAAAGCCTGAAAGAAGGCCAACAGGTTTCTTTCATCGCTACCCGCGGTCAGAAAGGCATGCAAGCTGAAGAAGTTCAAGTTATCTAACTTGTACTGATCCAGTAAAAAAGCCCCGCCCTCAAAAGCGGGGCTTTTTTGTGCCCGGGTGTTTTGCAGGTGCCTGCCAGGTATCGGCCCGTACGCCCATCAACCGTACGACACAAACCTTGCAGGAGCCGGCTTGCTGGCGATAGCGGCTTATCAGGCGACAACGATGTCGACTGTCAGATCGCATCGCCAGCAAGCCGGCTCCTACAGGTACAGCGTTCCAGCTCGCTTGAGGCGTAGCGACATCAATCGTCGCTGATGGTGATATTCGGCATTGCCTGGCTGACCGCTTCCTGCAACACGATCCGCGCGCCCACGTGCCGTGCCAGTTCCTGGTAGACCATGGCGATCTGGCTGTCCGGCTCGGCGATCACCGTCGGCTTGCCACCGTCGGCCTGCTCACGGATCAGCATCGACAGCGGCAACGAGGCCAGCAGCTCAACGCCATACTGGCTCGCCAGCTTCTCACCGCCGCCTTCACCGAACAGATGCTCGGCATGGCCGCAGTTCGAACAGATATGCACCGCCATGTTTTCCACGACACCCAGCACCGGGATATTCACCTTGCGGAACATCTCCACGCCCTTGCGGGCATCCAGCAGGGCCAGGTCCTGCGGGGTGGTGACAATCACCGCGCCGGCCACCGGGACCTTCTGCGCCAGGGTCAGCTGGATATCGCCGGTGCCCGGCGGCATGTCGATCACCAGGTAGTCGAGGTTGCCCCAGTCGGTCTGGGTCACCAGTTGCAACAAAGCCCCGGAAACCATCGGACCGCGCCAGACCATCGGCGTGTTGTCATCGGTAAGGAAGGCCATGGACATCACTTCCACGCCATGGGACTCGATGGGCACGAACCATTTCTGCTCCTTGATCTTCGGCCGCGTGCCTTCAGCGACACCGAACATGATGCCCTGGCTCGGCCCGTAGATATCCGCATCGAGAATCCCCACCCGGGCCCCTTCGCGGGCCAGCGCCAGCGCCAGGTTGGCCGCCGTGGTCGACTTGCCCACCCCGCCCTTGCCGGAGGCCACCGCCACCACGTTCTTCACATTGGCCAGGCCCGGAATCTGCGCCTGGGCCTTGTGCGCGGCAATCACGCAGTCGATCTCGACCTTGGCCGCGGCCACGCCGTCCAGGCCTTCGACGGCCATCTGCAACATCTGCGCCCAGCCACTTTTGAACAGGCCGGCGGCATAACCCAACTCAAGTCGGACCGTGACGTGATCACCCTGGATATCGATGGCCCGCACACAGCCGGCGCTGACCGGGTCCTGGTTCAGATAAGGGTCGGTGTACTGGCGAAGGACGGCCTCCACCGCTGCGCGATTGACTGCGCTCATGGGCAACTCCCGAAAAAGACTGAGTAAAACAGACAGCTATCCTAACCGTTCTGAGAAGCAGAGACATGCCACAAGGGGTGAATTATGTGCGCCGGGGCTTTATAGTGGCCGATCTCCGTTTCACTTCAAGTAGCCGAGCCCCATGTCCGAGCCACGCCAGATCCTCGTCACCAGCGCCCTGCCCTATGCCAATGGTTCCATTCACCTTGGCCACATGGTCGAGTATGTCCAGACGGACATGTGGGTGCGCTTCCAGAAGCACCGCGGCAACCAATGCATCTATGTCTGCGCTGACGACGCCCACGGCTCGGCCATCATGTTGCGCGCCGAGAAGGAAGGCATCACCCCGGAACAGTTGATCGCCAACGTCCAGCTCGAGCACAGCAGCGACTTCGCCGACTTCCTGGTGGAGTTCGACAACTTCCACTCGACCCACGCCGAAGAAAACCGCGCGCTGTCGACCCAGATCTACCTGCGCCTGCGCGACGCCGGGCATATCGCCACACGTTCGATCACCCAGTATTTCGACCCGGAAAAGCAGATGTTCCTGGCCGACCGCTTCATCAAGGGCACCTGCCCGAAATGCGGCACCGAAGACCAGTACGGCGACAACTGCGAGAAATGCGGCGCGACCTACGCACCCACCGACCTGAAAGACCCGAAATCGGCGATTTCCGGGGCCACGCCGGTGCTCAAGGATTCCCAGCACTTCTTCTTCAAGCTGCCGGACTTCCAGGCCATGCTGCAAACCTGGACCCGCAGCGGCACCCTGCAGGACGCCGTGGCGAACAAGATCGCCGAATGGCTGGATGCCGGCCTGCAACAGTGGGACATCTCCCGCGACGCGCCGTATTTCGGTTTCGAGATCCCGGATGAGCCGGGCAAGTACTTCTACGTCTGGCTGGATGCGCCCATCGGCTACATGGCCAGCTTCAAGAACCTCTGCGCGCGACGTCCGGAACTGGACTTCGATGCGTTCTGGGGCAAGGACTCGACAGCCGAGCTGTACCACTTCATCGGCAAGGACATCGTCAACTTCCACGCCCTGTTCTGGCCGGCGATGCTCGAAGGTGCCGGCTACCGCAAGCCAACCGGGATCAACGTGCACGGTTACCTGACCGTCAACGGTCAGAAAATGTCCAAGTCCCGCGGCACCTTTATCAAGGCCCGTACCTACCTGGACCACCTGTCCCCGGAATACCTGCGTTACTACTACGCGGCCAAGCTGGGCAAAGGCGTCGACGACCTCGACCTGAACCTGGAAGACTTCGTGCAGAAGGTCAACTCGGACCTGGTCGGCAAGGTGGTCAACATCGCCAGCCGTTGTGCCGGCTTTATCCACAAGGGCAATGCCGGTGTACTGGTGGCCGGCAACGCCGCGCCGGAACTCACCGAAGCCTTCCTGGCCGCCACCCCGAGCATCGCCGAAGCCTACGAGGCACGGGATTTCGCCCGGGCCATGCGTGAAATCATGGGGCTGGCCGACCGCGCCAATGCCTGGATCGCCGACAAGGCCCCCTGGTCCCTGGCCAAACAGGAAGGCAAGCAGGATGAAGTCCAGGCCGTCTGCGCCGTGGGCATCAACCTGTTCCGCCAATTGATCATCTTCCTCAAGCCGGTGCTGCCACTGCTGGCCGCCGATGCCGAGGCATTCCTCAATGTCGCGCCGCTGACCTGGAACGATCACGCCAGCCTGCTCGCCAACCATCAGTTGAATGCGTTCAAACCATTGATGACCCGTATCGACCCGGTAAAAGTGCAAGCCATGAGCGACGCCTCGAAAGAAGACCTCACCGCCAGCCAGACCGACACCGGTAGCGCCGCCCCACAAGGCAACGGCGAACTGGCCAAGGACCCGTTGTCGGCGGAAATCGACTTCGATGCCTTTGCCGCCGTCGACCTGCGCGTCGCGCTGATTCTCAAGGCCGAAGCCGTCGAAGGCGCGGACAAGCTGCTGCGCCTGACCCTGGATATCGGCGATGAGCAACGCAACGTGTTCTCCGGAATCAAGAGCGCCTACCCGAACCCCGCGGAGCTGGAAGGTCGCCTGACCATGATGATCGCCAACCTCAAACCACGGAAAATGCGTTTCGGCATCTCCGAGGGCATGGTGATGGCGGCCGGTCCTGGCGGCGAGGACATCTACCTGCTGAGCCCGGACACCGGTGCCAAGCCAGGCCAGCGGATCAAGTAACCGCTCACGCCAACTCGCGGGGCATGTGCAATCATGGCCCGCGACGTTGCAAAACTGGTACGCAGTCCCTCCTTGCCGGATAATCAGCGTTGTTCGCTAATCCGGCATGACCATGATCGATTTTGTATTTCCTCTCGTCAGTGCAGCCCTGCTCAACAACCTCGTGTTGCACTGGCCGCTGGGCGTCGATCCGCTGCTGCAAGCCCAACCGGCCGTCTCCGGAAAACGCCTGACCCTCCACGCCCTGGGCATTGCCACCAGCGCACTGCTGCTGCTCAGCACGCTGATCAGCCACAGCCTCTACCACTACCTGCTGCTGCCACTGGGCCTGGAGGCCTTCAAGCTGTTCGTCTTCCTGCCCACCAGCGTGTTGCTGATTGGCCCACTCCTGACACTGCTTGCGCGCTGCCTGCCACGCCTGCCCTTTGCCGGGCTTGCGCCCTGGCTGCTGGGCAATGCCGGCATCCTCGGCCTGAGCCTGCTCAACGCCGCCGATGACCTGGGACTGATCCGGGCGCTCGTCACCAGCCTGGGGGCCGGACTGGGTTTCTGGCTGGTCCTGAGCCTGTTCAGCGACCTGCGCCAGCGTACTTTCCACGAGGAGGTTCCGCTACCCTTTCGCGGTCTGCCGATCGATCTGATTGGCGCCGGTTTGATAGGCGTGGCCTTCCTCGGTTTCACTGCATTGGTCAAACCATGAGCCTGATTCAACGTATCGATGCCCTGCTGCCGCAGACCCAATGCGGTAAATGCGGGCACCCGGGCTGCAAGCCTTACGCCGAAGGCATCGCCCAGGGCGAGGCGATCAACAAGTGCCCGCCGGGCGGTGGCGAAACCATTGCCGCCCTGGCCGAACTGCTGCACGTGCCCGTCCTGCTGCTGGACCCCGAACGCGGCAGCGCCCCGGCCCAGGTCGCGTTTATCCGCGAGGCTGAGTGCATCGGCTGCACCAAATGCATCCAGGCCTGCCCGGTGGATGCCATTGTCGGCGCGGCCAAGTGGATGCACAGCGTGATCGTCGACGAGTGCACCGGCTGCGACCTGTGTGTCGCGCCCTGCCCGGTGGATTGCATCGAGATGCATCCACTGCCCTTGACCCAGATCGTGCCGGTGGTCGGCGGCTTGGCCAACAGCGTCGCGGAACTCCGCGCGCGCGCGGAGAAACGCAATCGCGCGCGCCGGCGCTTCGAAAACCGCAACGCCCGGCTGCACGCCGAAGAACAGCGCAAGCAGGCGGAACGCCTGGCCCGTACGCAGCGCGCGGCACAACCCGAAGCCGTCGCGACCAACCCGGTGCAGGACGCCATTGCGCGGATCAAGGCGCAGAAAGCCGAGGCCGCCGACGCGGCGCTGAAAAAAGCCAAGATCAATCTGGCCATGAGCCGGGCGCAATTGAACAAATCGCTGAAAGCCTTCGGCCATCCGCCGATTGCCGAACAGGCCGCACAACTGGTGCTGCTGCAACAGCAATTCGAAGCAGCGGAACAGGCCCTGCGCCACTTGGATGCGTCCCATGCGGCGCCTTGAAACGCCGGACGAGCGCACCCGCCGAGCCATGCAATGGGTGTTGCTCGCCACGCTGCCAGGGATCGCGGTGCTACTCTGGCTCAATGGTTGGGCCATCCTGATCAACCTGCTGCTGGCCGCCTGCAGCGCGCTGGCGGCCGAAGCGCTGGCCCTCGGTTTACGCCGCCGCCCGATAGGCTCCGCGTTGATGGACGGCAGCGCCCTGGTCAGCGCCACCCTGCTGGCCGTCGCCCTGCCGCCCTATTGCCCCTGGTGGCTGACCGTCAGCGCCTCGACCAGCGCCTTGCTGCTGGGCAAGCATCTGTATGGCGGCCTGGGTAAAAATCCGTTCAACCCGGCCATGCTCGGTTATGCCCTGGTCCTGGTCAGCTTCCCTGGCGCCATGACCCATTGGTCGATCAACCATGGCCTGAACCTGCTCGGCGGCCTGCAAACCGTGTTCGGCCTGCATCTCGACGGGCAACCGGACGCCTGGGTCCAGGCCACCGCGCTGGACACACTACGGATCAACAAAAGCCTGACCATGGACGAGCTTTTCGCCAGCAACCCCGCATTCGGGCATTTCGGCGGCAAGGGCAGCGAATGGGTCAATCTGGCCTTTCTCGCCGGCGGCGCCTTTCTGCTCAGGCAAAAAGTCTTCAGCTGGCACGCGCCGGCGGGCATGCTCGGCAGCCTGTTTATCCTCAGCTTGCTGTTCTGGAATGGCTCCGGCTCGGACTCCCACGGCTCGCCACTGTTTCACCTGCTGACTGGCGCGACGATGCTCGGTGCCTTTTTCATCGTCACCGAGCCGGTCTCCGGCGCCAGAAGCCCCAGGGCGCGCCTGCTGTTCGGCATCGGCGTCGGCACCCTGACCTACGTGATCCGCACCTGGGGCAGCTACCCCGATGGCGTGGCCTTTGCCGTGCTGCTGATGAACCTCGCGGTACCGTCCCTGGAACGCCTGGGCGCCGCCACGCAGGAGGAACCGCCAGCATGAACAGAACCGCCTCGGCACTTATCCTGCTGACCCTGGCCGGACTGGGAATCGGCCTGACCTGGCTGGCGCAGCAACAGGCGCGACCGCTGATCCAGGAACAACAGGAGGTGATCGAGAACCGCAAGCTGCTCGATGTCCTGCCGCCAGGGCAATACCAGAGCCGCCCGCTACAACTGGAGGCGGTGCAGCAAGCTCACAGCCTGCTGATCAGCGGCAGCTTGATGTTCAAGGACGGCCAACCGAGCGCGGTTGTCCTGCAAAGTCGGACCCAGGGCTATGGCGGGCCGCTGGATCTGATGATCGGGATTGGCGTGAACGGCAGGCTGCTCGGGGTCAAGACCCTGTCGCACGCGGAAACACCCGGGCTGGGGGCAAAAATCGCCGACCAGGGTAATCTCTGGCTGCAACACTGGCTGGGTAAGTCCCGGGCGGATACCGCCGATAGCGACTGGCGCCTGAAAAAGGATGGCGGGCAGTTCGACCAGATAGCCGGCGCGACGATCACCTCCCGCGCCGCCGTCAACGCCATTCATGATGCCCTGCGCTACTTCGATGAACATCTGGCGCCACTCATGGGAACAGCCGCACATGAATAGGTCCGCGACACTCCAGAAAACCATGCTCCTGACGCCACTCCTCGGTGCCAGCGATTCGTTGCTCAAGGCACTCTCGATCGGGGTGCTGAGCCTGATCGCGATCAGCGCCTATGGCCTGCTGAGTCGGACTCTCAAACCCTGGATTCACCCGAGGCTGGCCGGGCTGAGCGGCATCCTGCTCGCCGCCACCCTGGTCAGTTGCCTTTCCCTCGGTCTTCAGGCCTGGGCCTGGGAGTTGCACCAGGCCCTGGGTATCTACCCGGCCCTGATCAGCCTGCAATGCCTGCTATTGGAGCACCTGGGAGCGTTCGAGCGCCGTCACCTGGGGACCAGCACCGCCCTGCTCGCCAGCCTCGGGGTGGGCCTGTTGCTCATGGGGACGCTGCGAGAACTGCTGGGTAACGGCACGTTGCTCGATCACCTGCGCTGGCTAAACCCGAGCGCTAGCGAGCTGCCGCGCTTGTGGGCCGCGCAAGACGGACTGCACCTGGCCAGCCTGACGCCGGGCGCCTTTATCCTTCTGGGCCTGCTGTTGGCCGCCAGACAGGCCTGGAGCCAGCAGCGCTTAGCCAGACTGGGCTCGACCTCATTTTCAAAGGAATCCACCCTGCCATGAATGCCGCCAAACGCCTGGAGATCTTTCGCAGATTCCACGAAGACAATCCGGACCCCAAGACCGAACTGGCCTACTCGACGCCCTTTGAGCTGTTGATCGCGGTGATTCTCTCCGCCCAGGCCACCGACGTCAGCGTGAACAAGGCGACTGCCAAGCTCTACCCCGTGGCCAACACCCCACAAGCCATTCACGCCCTCGGGGTCGAAGGGCTGTCGGCGTATATCAAGACCATCGGCCTGTTCAACAGCAAGGCCAAGAACGTGATCGAGACTTGTCGCTTGCTGGTGGAAAACCACGGCGGCGAGGTACCGCAAACCCGCGAAGCCCTGGAGGCCCTGCCCGGCGTCGGTCGCAAGACCGCCAACGTGGTGCTCAACACCGCGTTCCGACAACTGACCATGGCCGTCGACACGCATATTTTCCGGGTCAGCAACCGCACCGGCCTGGCGCCGGGCAAGGATGTGGTCGCGGTCGAGAAGCAGTTGATGAAATTCGTGCCCAAGCCTTACCTGCTCGACGCCCACCACTGGTTGATCCTGCACGGACGTTACGTCTGTCAGGCGCGCAAACCGCGTTGTGGCAGTTGTCGGATCGAAGACTTGTGCGAATACAAGGACAAGACCTCGGACGATTGAGCCACTATTGGTTTTATTGATAAAGCGATTGAAAAAATCTTTTTTACCGGGCCGGAAATTATCGATATAAGGGGCGCCAACGGCAGTCTTAGCCCGGAGTTATGTTTATGAGCACCGACAAAGAGCAATTGGACGTAGAAGACGACTTCATCGCTGCCGAAACAGAGGACAGCGAGCCCGTGGTTGAGGTCGCAAAAACCAACCTCAGCAAGCGCCGCACCATCGATAACCTGCTGGAAGAGCGTCGCCTGCAAAAGCAACTGGCAGACTATGATTTTGATTTGTAATTAATACACGCCCACTCAAAAGCCTCCTTTGCGGAGGCTTTTTGGTTTGTAGAGGTGTCGTTGTTATGCAGAGCATCGTCGATGCCATACCGCCGGCCCTCTCCTGCCGGCTGAATACCAGGGGTTTTCCTCGTCGTCCCCGCTTCCTTCCCCCTTCCGTCCGTTGCCAGGTAGCTGTCGCTAAAGGTTGTTTCAGACCAGGCCGTTGCGCTGCGCCAACTCGATCAGGTCAACCAGCGAGCGGGCGTTGAGCTTGAGCAATAACCGCGTTTTGTAGGTACTGACGGTCTTGTTGCTCAAAAACATGCCATCGGCAATTTCCTTGTTGCTCTTGCCCCTCGCCAATTGCTGCAACACCATCATTTCGCGGCCGGAGAGCCGATTGACCATATCGGCCTCACTGGCATTCCCCAGGCTGGAGCGCACCGTGTGCAACGCCTGGTTGGGGAAATAGCTGTAGCCGGAAAGCACCGCCTTGATGGCACTGAGCATTTCAGTCAGGTCCTGCTGCTTGCACACGTAACCCGCGGCACCAGCCTGCATGCAACGCATGGAAAAATGCCCGGGGGCCTGCGAGGTCAGCACCAGAACTTTGAAAGAAAGTCCCATAGACGTTAAACGGGCAATGACTTCCAGCCCGTCCAGCTTGGGAATCCCGATATCGAGTATAACAATGTCCGGCGCATGTTCCCGCGCCAACTGTAAAGCATCTACACCGTTATCCGTCTCCGCAATGACTTCGTAGCCATGACGTTCCATCAGCATACGTACAGCAAGACGAATGACGGGATGATCATCCACGATCAGCACTTTATTCATGGGCAAGTCCAATTTTCGCTGTTCGAATTTTCAGAGTCAGCACAATAGCCTAGTCATACCCTCCTGGGCATAGCGCCTCCACCGGGCAGTACCAGCCAAAGACATTCCCTACAAACAACAGAGATTCGCCCTACAAAAAAAGCACCATCATAAAAAGTGCAACTCCCTGGCGGATCGCCAACCGTCCGGGAGCCATACCGTCCATGATAAACATCCCACTCCCAGGGGATTTCATCTTGGCATCCGGCACAACGACATCACCTTGCTTCGCTTTGCCAGGTTCAAACATTAGAACGCCAGGTAATGGCCTGTCTAATGGATTTCTGCAACAAGAAATAATGGGCCCGCCCGCGGGCCGCCACCCGCGCCCGGACGCCATGACACAGGGCCTGGCGGCGCTCGCGGACGGGCGCCAAGGCGCCCACTGGTTGCCGCGAAAAACGCCGAAGAAATTGGCCATAAAACCGACGGCATACACATAAGTAAGGACGGTATTATCAAAAAGCTGTTTATGCTAATGCCAGGTCAGCGGAAACGTTTGACAACTTGCACGCACCCTCCGCCAGTGAATACACAGTCGGTGCTGAGTTGTGCCCTTTCGATAAACCCTGAACGGCAACATTAACAGCTGCGGCACCGCTCACTTTAAAATGCCAAGCCGCGACCGATAAAAAGAACAGGAAACGGACTACGCCCCGCCAAGAACGCTTACCTTCAACTCTACAATCACCGCCCTACAGTTAAACCCTCCGACTTGATCCTTTCTTTCCAGGCTGCAAACTCGATACTTGCTGACTCACTTCAAGACCTTCGAACACCACTCAATCGTTTATTCATCTCCCAACACCGAATGACATTAGCAAAGGTCTATCCTACGACTCGGACGAGCAGGTCATATATAATGAACGACCACACTTTCAAAAAGCATCTGATCCCGCACAAACCTCTGGATCTTGACCTCGATCTGGCCATTGACGACTTTCTCAAACGCGGCGGCACCATTGATCGCGTGCAAGGCGGCGTCTGCGACCAGGTTCCGCCGGACACTGGCGACCAAGCCATGGCGGCGGAAGAAGAGGAGCAGGAACGAACACGCAAAACCGAACTGCTGCGCGAGCTGATCACCAAGGGGGCGGGCATCTGCGCCCTGCAGTACTCGCTCAAGATGAACAAGAACGAGATAAAACGCATGGCGCGGGAAAACGGCCTGAAGATCGTTCAAAGCCGTTCGCTGCACATCACTCGGAAATACCGGACGGCGCACTCGACCAGCGCGGAGTTCGCGCAAGATGCCATTGCCGGACATGCCATGCACTATTGCGCGCTCGGTTACACCGCCATCGAGATTGCGCAAAAACTCGACTTGACCGTGCGCCAGGTCTGCGAACTGGGAAAAAACTACCGCTTCGAACTCAATCACCGCACCGACCACCAGGATGAATAATGCCGTCCCGGCGCCAAAAAAAAGCCCCGGCCAACAGGCCAGGGCTTTTCAGACAAACAACCGATCAGAACAACTTGCGACCCTTGTTCGCCGCAATGCGCATGCGCAGTGCATTGAGCTTGATGAAGCCGGCCGCGTCGGCCTGGTTGTAGGCGCCGCCGTCTTCTTCGAAGGTGGCGATGTTGGCATCGAACAACGACTCGTCGGACTTGCGCCCGGTGACGATCACGTTGCCCTTGTACAGTTTCAGGCGAACCACGCCATTCACGTGGGCCTGGGACGCATCGATCATCTGTTGCAGCATCAGACGCTCAGGGCTCCACCAGTAGCCGGTGTAGATCAGGCTGGCGTACTTGGGCATCAGCTCGTCTTTCAGGTGAGCGACTTCGCGGTCCAGGGTGATCGACTCGATGGCCCGGTGCGCACGCAGCATGATGGTGCCGCCTGGGGTTTCGTAGCAACCGCGGGACTTCATGCCCACATAGCGGTTCTCGACGATGTCCAGACGGCCGATGCCGTGTTCGCCGCCGATACGGTTCAGGGTCGCCAGCACGGTGGCTGGGGTCATTTCGACGCCGTCCAGTGCGACGATATCGCCGTTGCGGTAGGTCAGCTCCAGATACTGAGCCTTGTCAGGCGCGTTCTCCGGGGAGACGGTCCAACGCCACATGTCTTCTTCGTGCTCGGTCCAGGTGTCTTCCAGCACGCCGCCTTCATAGGAGATGTGCAGCAGGTTGGCATCCATCGAATACGGGGATTTTTTCTTGCCGTGACGTTCGATCGGGATGTTGTGCTTTTCAGCGTAATCCATCAGTTTTTCACGGGACAGCAGGTCCCATTCACGCCATGGCGCAATCACTTTCACGCCTGGCTTGAGGGCATAGGCACCCAGCTCGAAACGCACCTGGTCGTTACCTTTGCCGGTAGCGCCGTGGGAAATGGCGTCGGCACCGGTTTCGTTGGCGATTTCGATCAGGCGCTTGGCGATCAGCGGACGGGCGATGGAAGTGCCCAGCAGGTACTCGCCTTCGTAGACGGTATTGGCGCGGAACATCGGGAACACGAAATCGCGCACGAATTCTTCGCGCAGGTCGTCGATATAGATCTCCTTCACGCCCATGGCTTGCGCCTTGGCACGTGCTGGCTCGACCTCTTCGCCCTGACCCAGGTCCGCGGTGAAGGTCACCACTTCACAGTTATAAGTATCCTGCAGCCACTTGAGGATCACCGAAGTGTCCAGGCCGCCGGAATACGCCAGAACGACCTTGTTTACGTCCGCCATGCCATCACTCCACCGGGTTGTACGGAAAGCCGTCGATTCTACCGCTCAAACCGGTGAATTTACAGAGGCGCGACAGCTTAGGACGGCAAAGCGACAGATAATGTCGACGCGGCGACGAAAACAGCCGCTTCAGGAGGTCTTCGCGGCATTCCCCGCGCTGGCCGTGGGCGCGGGAGCAGGAGCCGCGGGAGCCGGCGCGGACGCCTCGGCGACCGGGACACGCTCCAGATGGATATTGACCCGGCGATTCTTCGCCCGGTTGGCCGCACTGTTGTTCGGCACCAGCGGATAACGCTCACCGTGGAAACGCATGACGATGGCCGATTCGGGGATGCCGTTGGCCTTGAAGAAATCCATCACCGCCAGCGCCCGGCGCCGCGACAGGTCGCGGTTGGCCAGGCGATTGCCGGCATTGTCGGAATGCCCATCGAGTTCGATATGGTTGACGGTCGGATCGGCCTTCATGAACTCGAGCATCACCTGCAACTCGGCCTTGGCCTGGGCATCGAGGTCGACACCGGTGCCGGGAAAGCCGATCTGCGCCTGTTTCACTTGCTCGAAATTCTTCGGCAGCAGTTTCGCGGTGCACGCCTGGTAGTCGCTGTAGGCCTTGCTGAACTTCACCGGCAGCAGGCGTATTTCGGAAATACCGCCGTCGCGTGAATAATGCCGGACCAGCGGGCTGCGGCCTTCCATCAGGCCACTGACCAGGCGTCCGGCCTGGCCCTGGGAGCTGTTGAACAGCACATCGCCACTGCCGATCTGCACCGAGCCCAGGTTGATATCACCACGCCCCGGCTGCCACGGCGCCGCCGCCGCCAGCAAGGTCGCTGAACCGCCACCGAGCACGTGGTTGTAGGCTTTCAGGCGAAAGGTCACCTGCTCGCCGGCCCGGCGCACGAACTCACCGGCCCCGAAGTCGGTGATCGGCTGGCTCAGCCGACACTCGAACTTGTCCCCTTCCACCTTCCACTCGATGCTCTCCAGACGGGTCTGGAAAGTCATGGCCATGGCGGGCAGGCTGGCGAACATACTGAGCAAGGCTAAATAACGCTGGCGCACGGGAGGCTCCACTGAATGTCTACATCGTCAAGACAGGCATGCCGATTCCACGCCCTACCCCTGTGGTATCGGTTGGCCGTGGCAAAACTTGATAGCGAGTGCCTGAGGCTGTCTTTTCCGGTAGCATTCCCTTCAGTTCGACCCGCCTGGAATCCCCAATGTCCGACCGCCTGACCCTGCTGCGTCCCGACGACTGGCATATTCATCTTCGCGATGGTGCTGCGTTACCTCACACTGTCGCGGATGTTGCGCGCACCTTCGGCCGCGCCATCATCATGCCCAACCTGGTGCCACCGGTGCGCAACGCCGAGGAAGCCGACGCCTATCGCCAGCGCATTCTCGCTGCGCGTCCGGCCGGCAGCCGCTTCGAACCGTTGATGGTGCTCTACCTCACCGACCGGACCCAGCCCGAGGAAATCCGCGCCGCCAAGGCCAGCGGTTTTGTCCACGCCGCCAAGCTCTACCCGGCCGGCGCGACCACCAACTCGGACTCCGGCGTCACCAGCATCGACAAGATTTTCCCGGCCCTGGAAACCATGGCCGAAGTCGGCATGCCATTGCTGATCCATGGTGAAGTCACCCGTGGCGAGGTCGATGTGTTCGACCGCGAGAAACTTTTCATCGACGAGCATATGCGCCGTGTCGTCGAGCGTTTCCCGAGCCTGAAGGTGGTGTTCGAACACATCACCACGACGGATGCGGTGCAGTTTGTCAGCGAGGCCTCGGCCAACGTCGGCGCGACCATCACCGCCCATCACCTGCTGTATAACCGCAACCACATGCTGGTGGGCGGGATCCGCCCGCACTTCTACTGCCTGCCGATCCTCAAGCGCGGCACGCACCAGGAAGCCCTGCTGACGGCGGCGACCAGCGGCAATCCGAAGTTTTTCCTCGGCACCGACTCGGCGCCCCACGCCCAGCATGCCAAGGAAGCCGCTTGCGGCTGCGCCGGCTGCTACACCGCCTATGCCGCGATCGAGTTGTATGCCGAAGCCTTCGAACAGCGCAACGCGCTGGACAAGCTCGAAGGTTTCGCCAGCCTGCATGGCCCGCGGTTCTACGGCCTGCCGGCGAACACCGAACAGATCACCCTGGTCCGTGAAGAATGGACCGCCCCGACCAGCCTGCCATTCGGCGAGCTGTCAGTCATTCCGCTGCGCGCCGGTGAAAAACTGCGCTGGCGCCTGCTGGAGAAAACGCTGTGAGTGAAGAGCATTTCGACGACGAACAAGAAGGCAATGGCGGCGGTACCGGTTCCCGGCACCCGATGGCCGCACGCTTTCGTGGCTACCTGCCGGTTGTCGTCGATGTCGAGACCGGAGGTTTCAACGCCGCCACCGACGCCCTGCTGGAAATCGCCGCGACCACCATCGGCATGGACGAAAAAGGCTTTGTGTTCCCGGAGCACACCTACTTCTTCCGCGTCGAGCCGTTCGAAGGCGCCAATATCGAAGCCGCAGCCCTGGAGTTCACCGGGATCAAGCTCGATCACCCACTGCGCATGGCCGTCAGCGAAGAAGCCGCGCTGACCGACATTTTCCGTGGTGTGCGCAAGGCCCTGAAGGCCAACGGTTGCAAACGCGCGATCCTGGTCGGTCACAACAGCAGCTTCGACCTGGGCTTCCTCAACGCCGCCGTGGCGCGGCTGGACATGAAACGCAACCCGTTTCACCCGTTCTCCAGCTTCGACACCGCCACTCTCGCCGGCCTCGCCTACGGTCAGACCGTATTGGCCAAGGCCTGCCAGGCGGCCGATATCGACTTTGACGGACGCGAGGCCCACTCGGCCCGCTACGACACCGAGAAGACCGCCGAGCTGTTCTGCGGCATCGTCAACCGCTGGAAGCAAATGGGCGGCTGGGAAGACTACAACGACTGATTTCAGTCGACGGAAAAATCCCCGTGCATAAAAAAACCGGTCATGACGACCGGTTTTTTTATGGATGACGCTTAATTACAGCTGGGCAGCATTTTCGGTCAGGTACTTGGCAACGCCTGCTGGCGAAGCGTCCATGCCCTTGTCGCCTTTTTTCCAGTTGGCCGGGCAGACTTCGCCGTGCTCTTCGTGGAATTGCAGGGCGTCGACCAGACGAATCAGCTCTTCCATGTTACGACCCAACGGCAGGTCGTTGATGATCTGCGAGCGGACAACGCCCTTGTCGTCGATCAGGAACGCGCCACGGAACGCCACGCCGCCTTCGGACTCAACGTCGTAGGCCTTGGCGATGTCGTGCTTCATGTCGGCAGCCATGGTGTATTTGACTTTGCCGATGCCGCCATCATTGATGGCGGTGTTGCGCCAGGCGTTGTGGGTGAAGTGCGAGTCGATGGAGACGGCCACGACTTCAACGTTGCGCGCCTTGAAATCGTCCATGCGGTGGTCCAGGGCGATCAGCTCGGACGGGCAGACGAAGGTGAAGTCCAGCGGGTAGAAGAACACCAGGCCGTATTTGCCTTTGATGGCCGAGGACAGGGTGAAGCTGTCAACGATTTCGCCATTGCCCAGTACGGCAGGGACGGTGAAGTCGGGGGCTTGTTTGCCTACGAGTACGCTCATTGAATATCTCCTGGTGTGATGCGGTGAAGAACAAGGTCCAGCCCAGCCTGCCATGAACAGACGACAGGACTGTGACGCGACCTACCTTCCTAAGGACCGACCATCATACACCGCGTTTTTCGACTGCCTCCAACGCTTTTTACAAACTCGCCCGTCGCGGGGTGACACCATTCGTCAGGTAAGCAACCCGCTGGCAAAAGCTTTACCGAAAGCACTTTGACAATCATTCTCGTTAACATTAAGATCCAACGCAATCGAGCCTTAATCAGCGATGGTTCTCACTTTATGTATGTCTGCCTCTGCACTGGCGTCACCGATGGACAAATCCGCGAAGCGATCTACGAGGGTTGCTGCAGCTATCGCGACGTGCGGCAAGTCACCGGTGTGGCCAGCCAATGCGGCAAATGTGCATGCCTGGCCAAGCAAGTGGTCCGCGAGACCCTGACCGAGCTGCAAAGCCAACAGGCGGCGATCCCTTACCCGGTAGAATTTTCTGTCGCGTAAATCGCAAATTTTCAAAGAACCGGACCTCGTGTCCGGTTTTTTTATGCCTGTAATTCAATTGCTTAGGACTAAGACGCGGAACACAAACATTCTTATTCCGATTAATTTTTATATAGGATTCAATAACTTAGGTTTGACACTCGAAGTTGTCGAGATCAAACTCTGCCTTATAGTCAGTTATTACAGGACAGGACCCCACCATGAAAGGCGATATCACGGTCATCCAGCATCTCAACAAGATCCTTGCCAATGAGCTGGTTGCGATCAACCAATACTTCCTGCATGCCCGCATGTATGAAGACTGGGGCCTGAACAAGCTGGGCAAGCACGAGTACCACGAGTCCATCGACGAGATGAAGCACGCGGACAAGCTGATCAAGCGCATCCTGTTCCTCGAGGGCCTGCCGAACGTGCAGGACCTCGGCAAGCTGCACATCGGCGAACACACCAAGGAAATGCTCGAGTGTGACCTGCGTATCGAACGCATCGGCCATGCCGATCTGAAAGTGGCCATTGCCCACTGTGAAGCCACGGGTGACTTCGGCAGCCGCGAACTACTGGAAGAGATCCTCGAGTCCGAGGAAGAACATATCGACTGGCTGGAAACCCAACTGGGTCTGATCGACAAAGTGGGTCTCGAGAATTACCTGCAGTCGCAAATGGGCGAATAAACAGCGCCCATTAAAAAGCCCCGCATTCTTGTTCAGAGTGTGGGGCTTTTTTACGACCCCCTGTAGGAGCCAGCTTGCTGGCGATGACGTCCGCAAGATCGATACAAGGCTTACGGGCCTCATCGCCAGCAAGCTGGCTCCTACAGGATCGCGTGCAATCGACTCAGGCTTCGGTCTTGGCCGCTGCCGCTTTGGTCGCTGCATCCTTGACCAGGGTCTGCAACTCACCGTTGGCGAACATTTCCGCCATGATGTCGCTGCCGCCGACCAGTTCACCACCGACCCACAGTTGTGGGAACGTCGGCCAGTTGGCGTATTTCGGCAGGTTGGCACGGATTTCCGGGTTCTGCAGGATGTCCACGTAAGCGAACTTCTCGCCGCAGCCCATCACGGCCTGCGCGGCCTTGGCGGAAAAGCCGCACTGTGGCGCATTCGGCGAGCCTTTCATGTAAAGCAGAACGGTGTTGTTGGCAATCTGCTCTTTAATCGTTTCGATGATATCCACAAGGCACCTCTTCTGAACTTTCCGACTCTGTTGTCGGCACGGTGAGGCATTGTAACGGAAAGCCGAGCGTGGTGCTCGGTCTCCCCGACATCATGGCCACCACTGACACAACAGATCTTGTGGGAGCCGGCTCGCCGGCGATGAGGCCCTTGAACCTTGTAGCGCCCTTGCGACCGCTATCGCCGGCAAGCCGGCTCCCACATCAGCAGGTATCAGGCGGCCGCCACCGTGACCGGCACGCCGTTCAACGCCGCATTGCCCGACAGCACGTCCAATTGACGTTCATCGGTCAGGTCGTTGGCGCTGGAGCCCGGCTGGCCACTGGCAATCGCCATCTTCACCCCGGGCCGCGCATGCCCCCAACCATGGGGCAGGCTGACCACGCCGGGCATCATCTCCAGGCTGGCGAGCACCTCCACCTCGATCATGCCGACCCGTGAACTGACCTGCACCCGCTGCCCATCCTCGAGGCTGCGGCTGGCCAGGTCATCAGGATGCATCAGCAACTGATGACGCGGCTTGCCCTTCACCAGGCGATGATAATTGTGCATCCACGAATTATTGCTACGCACATGCCGGCGACCGATCATCAGCAACTCCCCGGCTTGCGGTGCCTGCTGCGCGGCGAAACGGGCAAGGTCGGCCAGAATCACCGCCGGCGCCGCCTGGACCCGTTGCCCGGGCGTCTTGAGGCGTGGCGCCAGGTTCGGCTTGAGCGCGCCGAGATCGACGCCATGGGGAAAGTCCTCCAGGGTCTTGAGCGACAGCTGGCGCGGCGATGCATCGCCATACAGCCCCATCCGCAAGCCCATGTCGATCATCTGCGCCGGGGCCATGGTCGGCTTGAGCACCTGGCCGGTCAGGCTGGAAAAAGCCTTGGCCAGGCCGACAAAAATCTCCCAGTCGTGTAACGCCCCCTCGGGCTTGGCCAGGATCGCCTTGTTGAAACGGCTGACGTTGCGCACCGCGAACATATTGAACGTGGTGTCGTAGTGATCGTTTTCCAGGGCCGAGGTCGACGGCAGGATCAGGTCGGCATAACGGGTGGTCTCGTTGATGTACAGGTCGATACTGACCATGAACTCCAGACCGTCCAGCGCCTGCTCCAATTGCCGGCCATTGGGCGTCGACAACACCGGGTTGCCGGCGATCGTCACCAGGGCCCGCACCTGCCCTTCGCCTTCGCTGAGTATTTCCTCGGCCAGGGCCGACACCGGCAGTTCACCGCCATACTCCGGCAACCCGGACACCCGGCTCTGCCAGCGGTTGAAATGGCCGCCGGAGGTCGAGGCCACCAGATCCACCGCCGGCTCCGTGCACAAGGCCCCGCCGACCCGATCGAGATTGCCGGTCACCAGGTTGAGCAACTGCACCAGCCAATGGCACAAGGTACCGAACGATTGGGTCGAGACGCCCATCCGGCCATAGCAGACCGCCTTGTCCGCCGCGGCGAAGTCCCGGGCCAACTGGCGAATCTGCGCTGCTGGCACCGCACACAGCGGGCTCATGGATTCGGCGCTGAAGCCGGCCACGGCCTGGCGCACCTCATCGAGGCCGTCCACCGGCAGATGACTGGCACGTGTCAGCCCTTCGGCGAACAGGGTGTTGAGCAGGCCGAACAACAAGGCCGCATCACCGCCCGGGCGCACGAACAAGTGCTGGTCGGCAATGGCCGCCGTCTCGCTGCGTCGCGGGTCGACCACCACCACTTTGCCGCCCCGGGCCTGGATCGCCTTCAGGCGCTTCTCCACATCCGGCACGGTCATGATGCTGCCGTTGGAGGCCAACGGATTGCCCCCCAGGATCAGCATGAAGTCGGTGTGGTCGATATCCGGAATCGGCAGCAACAGCCCATGGCCGTACATCAGGTGACTGCTCAGGTGATGGGGCAACTGGTCGACGGAGGTCGCGGAAAACCGGTTGCGGGTTTTCAGCAAGCCGAGGAAATAATTGCTGTGGGTCATCAACCCATAGTTGTGCACGCTGGGGTTGCCCTGATAGATCGCCACGGCATTCTGGCCATGCCGGGCCTGGATCGCCGATAGCCGTTCGGCCACCAGGGCAAAGGCCTCCTCCCACTCGATCGGCAACCATTCGCTGCCCACTCGACGCATCGGCTGGCGCAGACGATCCGGATCGTTCTGGATATCCTGCAGCGCCACCGCCTTGGGACAGATATGCCCGCGACTGAAGGTATCCAGCGGATCGCCCTTGATCGAGGTGATCTGCACCGATGCTTCGGTGGTGGTGGTTTCGATGGTCAGGCCGCAGATGGCCTCACACAAATGGCAGGCACGGTGATGGAGAGTCTTGGTCATGGCCAGTCTCTGTTTTGTTCAAGGCAACCCGGATCGGTTGCGAGAACAAAACTATGGCCCCACGCCGAGCAGCATGCCAGCGACGTTCATCTTGTGAATCGAGGGACATCAGGCCAGCCGATGGCGGCCCGGAAATCAGGCCAGGGGCAGCCTGGGGGCGGGTTGCAACTGGATTTCCTGAATGGTTTCGATCTGCTCCTGGCCCATATGGACCCCGGTCAGTTCGCCGATCAGGCGCCAATGCTCGTCAAGACCGGAACTGATGGTCGCCATCCGATCGATCATCCGGCGGCCGGCCGCCCGAGTGACTTCATCCTCGCTACGCAACAACTCGAACGACATCGAGGTCACGGAAGCGGTCATATGGGTTAGCGCCTGCGCTGTCAGCTTCAGCAATTCCATTAATTGTTGCTCTTTCGAGTCCATTCCAAAGCCTCCCTGTGTCCGCGGTGACACATTTTACAACCTAGCAGATTAGTTTAGGAAATGTTTCCGTCGCCTCCATCTTGCAGGCCATTGCCCTGCCCTGCCAGTCAGAAAGCGACCAGAGCCCGCCTGCGCCCGTCGCCCTCGATTGCCAAGGCTTTGCGGCACAGTGTACAAAGGCCTGCTGTCGCCAGGAGACAGGCGTGCATCGGCTTGAAAAAATCATGGCCATTGAGGCGGCCAACCCCCGAAACGCCCTGAATCTAAGCCTCCTATTGGTAACACGCGACATTTTCTTATACGATCGCGTCTTCCCCTATTTCGTCGCCCCGTGCGGCTTACGCCGCAGGTCTCGCCCGTTTTTCCGTAAAACCCGGCTTTGAGTATCTGCGGTCTGTTGCAAAAAGGTAGTTAATGATGAGCGCAAGGCACTTTCTCTCCCTGATGGATTGCACGCCCGAAGAGCTGGTCAGCGTGATTCGTCGAGGCATCGAGCTGAAGGACCTGCGTGACCGCGGCGTACTCTTCGAGCCACTCAAGGGTCGGATTCTCGGGATGATTTTCGAGAAGTCCTCGACGCGCACCCGTGTCTCTTTCGAAGCCGGCATGATCCAGCTGGGCGGCCAGGCGATTTTCCTCTCGCCGCGCGACACCCAGTTGGGCCGTGGCGAGCCTATCGGCGACAGCGCCATCGTCCTGTCGCGCATGCTCGATGTGGTCATGCTCCGCACGTTCAAGCACAGCACCCTGACCGAGTTCGCCGCCAACTCCCGGGTACCAGTGATCAATGGCCTGTCCGATGACCTGCATCCCTGCCAGTTGCTCGCGGACATGCAGACGTTCCTCGAACATCGTGGCTCGATCCAGGGCAAGACCGTGACCTGGATCGGCGACGGCAACAACATGTGCAACAGCTATATCGAGGCGGCCATCCAGTTCGACTTCCAGTTGCGCGTCAGTTGCCCCGAAGGCTATGACCCCAACCCGGCGCTGCTGGCCCAGGCCGGCGAACGGGTACGACTGGTCCGCGATCCGCGTGAAGCGGTACGCGGTGCGCACCTGGTGAGCACCGATGTCTGGACCTCCATGGGCCAGGAAGAAGAAACCGCCAAGCGCCTGGCCCTGTTCGCCCCACTGCAAGTCACCCGCGAACTGCTCGATCTGGCCGCGCCCGACGTGCTGTTCCTGCACTGCCTGCCGGCCCACCGCGGCGAGGAAATCAGCCTCGACCTGCTCGACGACCCGCGTTCGGTCGCCTGGGACCAGGCCGAAAACCGCCTGCATGCACAAAAGGCTCTGCTCGAATTCCTGGTCGCGCCGGCGTACCGCCCTGCATGAGTCATCCGCTGCTGTTGAATCTGCATAACCTGGCTTGCGGCTACCAGGCGCAACGGGTCGTGCAGAACCTCAACCTGCACCTCAATGCCGGGGACATCGGCTGCCTGCTCGGTGCGTCCGGGTGCGGCAAGACCACCACCCTGCGAGCCATTGCCGGTTTCGAGCCAGTGCACGAGGGCGAAATCCAGCTGGCCGGCGAAGTCATCTCCCGCGCCGGGTTCACCCTGGCGCCGGAGAAACGTCGGATAGGCATGGTGTTCCAGGACTACGCGCTGTTTCCACACCTGAGCGTCGCCGACAACATCGCCTTCGGTATTCGCCAGCACCCGCGCAAGGCGCGGATCACCGAAGAAATGCTCGAGTTGGTCAACCTCAAGGGGCTGGGCAAACGTTATCCCCACGAACTGTCCGGCGGGCAACAACAACGGGTGGCCCTGGCCCGCGCCCTGGCCCCCGAGCCGCAATTGCTGTTGCTCGACGAGCCGTTTTCCAACCTCGACGTCGAGCTGCGGCGCAAGCTCAGCCAGGAAGTCCGCGACATCCTCAAGCAACGCGGCACCAGCGCGATCCTGGTGACCCATGATCAGGAAGAAGCCTTCGCCGTCAGCGACCAGGTCGGTGTATTCAAGGAGGGTCGCCTGGAGCAATGGGATACGCCCTACAACCTCTATCACGAACCGCAGACGGCTTTCGTGGCGAGCTTTGTCGGCCAGGGCTACTTCATTCGAGGGCAACTGAGCAGCCCCGAGTCGGTGCACACCGAACTGGGCGTGCTGCGCGGCAATCGGGCCTACGGTTGGCCGCTGGGCGGCGCGGTGGATGTGTTGCTACGACCAGATGACATTGTCCATGCCCCGGACAGCGCGCTGCAGGCGACAGTCATCGGCAAGACCTTCCTTGGTGCCTCGACCCTGTATCGCCTGCAACTGCCGACGGGCAGCCAGCTGGAATCGATTTTCCCCAGCCACGTCGATTACCTGCCAGGCACGCCGGTGGGTATTCGCGTGGCCGCCGAGCACCTGGTGCTGTTCCAGCCTGCCGCGTAGAGCGTAAACGGGATCAGGCGCGGCCGATATCGGCGAACTTCGCCTGGGTATGCTCGGCCAACACCGCGGGCGCCAACTCCACCTCCAGACCTCGACGGCCGGCGCTGACGAAAATACTCGCGAAGGGCTGCGCACTCCGATCGATAAAGGTTCGCAAGCGCTTCTTCTGTCCAAGCGGGCTGATACCGCCGAGCAGATAACCGGTGGCCCGCTGGGCCGCCGCCGGATCCGCCATCTCGACCTTCTTGACCCCCGCCGCCTGGGCCAGCGCCTTCAGGTCCAGACTTCCGACGACCGGCACCACCGCCACCAGCAATTCGGCCTTTTCGGTGCTGGCGAGCAGCGTCTTGAACACCTGCTCCGGGGCCAATCCCAATTTTTCCGCGGCCTCCAGACCATAAGACGGCGCTTTCGGATCGTGTTCATAACTGTGCACGCGATGTTCGGCACGAACTTTTTTCAGCAGGTCCAATGCGGGGGTCATGGCAGGTCCAGGCAGCTCGAAAGACAGGCGTGGATTTTAGGCTATTCGCGACGAAAAGGCTCTATGACAGGCCAAGCCCCAAGCTTTTCCTAGCATTACCCTAGCCAATCAACACATAAAAAACACCTCAGTCCTACATACAAATCATCCTCATTCACGCAGCCAATGCTCAAAAAGTAGACTATCGTTCACTTTCGACCTTTGACATCAGCGTTTCTTGTCTATATTTTTTCGAAACTGAAGATTACAGTCCTACACTCAGTCGTAACGAGCGGTAAGCCGAAATCAGAGCAGGGGATTCCTGAGCATCGGTGAAAGTCCACGTCCATCATCCGGGTGGGCGTCTAACAACAACAAAAATCGAGGTGTCCAATGAGTACCGCTTTGAAACAACCGTCGCTCTCGGGCCAATGCATCGCCGAATTCCTCGGCACCGCGCTGTTGATCTTCTTCGGCACCGGTTGTGTTGCCGCGCTCAAGGTCGCGGGCGCCAGCTTTGGCCTGTGGGAAATCAGCATCATCTGGGGCATGGGCGTGAGCATGGCGATCTACCTGACCGCCGGCGTTTCCGGCGCTCACCTGAACCCCGCCGTCAGCATTGCGCTGTGCCTGTTCGCCGATTTCGAAAAACGCAAACTGCCGTTCTACATCCTCGCCCAGGTCGCCGGGGCCTTCTGCGCCGCCGCGTTGGTTTACACGCTCTACAGCAACCTGTTCTTCGATTTCGAACAAACCCATCATATGATCCGCGGTTCCCAGGCCAGCCTGGAACTGGCGTCGGTGTTTTCCACCTACCCCAACCCGGCCCTGAGCACTGCCCAGGCGTTCCTGGTGGAAGTGGTGATCACTGCGATCCTGATGGGCGTGATCATGTCCCTGACCGACGACAACAACGGTCTGCCCAACGGCCCGTTGGCCCCCCTGCTGATCGGCCTGCTGATCGCCGTGATCGGCAGCGCGATGGGTCCGTTGACCGGCTTTGCGATGAACCCTGCCCGGGATTTCGGCCCCAAGCTGATGACCTTCCTCTTTGGCTGGGGTGAGATCGCCTTCACCGGCGGGCGCGACATTCCGTATTTCCTGATTCCGATCTTTGCACCGATTGTCGGTGCCTGCCTCGGCGCCGTGCTGTATCGCGGGATGATTGCCCGTCACCTGCCCAGCGCCGAACCTGCGACACAGGAACAACCCGCGACCGCTGCCAAAAAGGTCCAGGCTTCCTGACACACCTGCAATGCGCCACCCCTTGTGAGCGTCCTTCTCCCTGAGGGTGCTCATCCCGGCACTTTTCTCTATTTCAGCAAGGCAATTGAAAATGACCGACATTCAGAATAAGAACTACATCATTGCCCTCGATCAGGGTACGACCAGCTCCCGGGCGATCATCTTCGATCGCAACGCCAATGTGGTCGGCACCGCCCAGCGCGAATTCCAGCAACACTATCCACAAGCCGGCTGGGTCGAACACGACCCGATGGAAATCTTCGCCACCCAGAGCGCGGTGATGGTCGAAGCCCTGGCGCAAGCCGGCCTGCACCACGACCAGGTCGCCGCCATCGGCATCACCAACCAGCGTGAAACCACCGTGGTCTGGGACAAGGTCAGCGGCCGTCCGATCTACAACGCCATCGTCTGGCAGTGCCGCCGCAGCACCGAGATCTGCCAGCAACTCAAGCGCGACGGTCACGAAGAGTACATCCGCGAAACCACCGGCCTGGTCACCGACCCGTACTTCTCCGGCACCAAGCTGAAGTGGATCCTCGACAACGTCGAAGGCAGCCGCGAACGCGCGCGTAACGGCGAACTGCTGTTCGGCACCATCGACAGCTGGCTGATCTGGAAATTCACCGGCGGCAAGACCCACGTCACCGACTACACCAACGCCTCGCGCACCCTGCTCTTCAACATCCACTCCCTGGAGTGGGACTCTAAGATGCTCGAGATCCTCGATATTCCCCGGGAAATGCTCCCGGAAGTGAAGTCGTCTTCGGAAATCTACGGCCACACCAAGAGCGGCATCGCCATCGGCGGTATCGCCGGCGACCAGCAGGCCGCCCTGTTCGGCCAGATGTGCGTGGAGCCAGGCCAGGCGAAAAACACCTACGGCACCGGCTGCTTCCTGCTGATGAACACCGGTACCAAGGCCGTCCGCTCCAAGCACGGCATGCTCACCACCATCGCTTGCGGGCCACGCGGCGAAGTCGCTTATGCCCTCGAAGGCGCGGTATTCAACGGTGGCTCGACCATCCAGTGGCTGCGTGACGAACTGAAGATCATCAACGACGCCTTCGACACTGAATACTTCGCCAGCAAGGTCAAGGACAGCAACGGCGTGTACCTGGTACCGGCCTTCACCGGTCTCGGCGCGCCGTACTGGGACCCCTATGCCCGTGGCGCCTTGTTCGGCCTGACACGCGGGGTGAAGGTGGATCACATCATTCGTGCCGCGCTGGAGTCGATCGCCTACCAGACCCGCGATGTACTGGACGCCATGCAACAGGACTCGGGCGAACGCCTCAAGGCCCTGCGCGTGGACGGTGGCGCGGTAGCCAACAACTTCCTGATGCAGTTCCAGGCCGACATTCTCGGGACCCAGGTCGAGCGTCCGCAAATGCGCGAAACCACGGCACTCGGCGCGGCCTACCTGGCCGGCCTGGCATGCGGTTTCTGGGGCAGCCTGGAAGAGCTGCGCGGCAAGGCGGTGATCGAGCGCGAGTTCGCGCCGCAACGTCCTGAGGCCGAGAAGGAAAAACTCTATGCCGGCTGGCAGAAAGCCGTCAGCCGCACCCGCGATTGGGAACCGCACGAAGGCAGCAACTAAGCCGAGCCGCCCCTTGTAGGAGCCAGCTTGCTGGCGATGAGGCCCTTGAGCCTTGCAGCGTCCATCCGGACGCCATCGCCAGCAAGCCGGCCCCCACAGGTCTTGCGTCAGCCCCTACACCTCACGCCCCTGCCTAACCGACAGGCACCCGCCCGGTTTACGACGCAACCGCCGCACATCCACGATTGATTGGCCCCACAAGTGGCAGACAGGTCCTTCCTGCGGCATGATGGAGGAATTTGTACGGCAGCCCAAAGGACGCCCAATGAATCTGCCTCCCCGCCAGCAGCAAATCCTCGAACTGGTCCGCGAACGCGGTTATGTCAGCATCGAGGAAATGGCCCAGCTTTTTGTTGTCACCCCGCAAACCATCCGCCGCGATATCAACCAGTTGGCGGACTCCAATCTGCTGCGTCGCTACCACGGTGGCGCGGCCTATGATTCCAGCGTGGAAAACACCGCCTACGCCATGCGCGCTGACCAGATGCGCGATGAAAAGCAGCGCATCGCCGAGGCTATTGCCGCCCATATCCCCGATCACGCCTCGCTGTTCATCAATATCGGCACCACCACCGAGTCCATCGCCCGGGCGCTGCTCAATCACAACCACCTGAAGATCATCACCAACAACCTGCATGTCGCCTCGATCCTCAGCGCCAAGGATGACTTCGAAGTGCAACTGGCCGGCGGCAACGTACGCCGCGACGGCGGCGTGGTGGGCCAGGCCAGCGTCGACTTCATCAACCAGTTCAAGGTCGACTTCGCCCTGGTGGGCATCAGCGGTATAGATGAAGACGGCAGCCTGCTGGATTTCGACTACCAGGAGGTGCGGGTTTCCCAGGCGATCATCGCCAATGCCCGCCAGGTCATCCTGGCCGCGGACTCCAGCAAGTTCGGGCGCAATGCCATGGTGCGCCTGGGGCCGATCACCCTGATCGACAGCCTGGTGACCGACCAGGCGCCCGTGCCGGCGTTGGCCCAGTTGCTTCACCAGCACAAGATCCGCCTGGAAGTGGTCTAGCCCATCCCCCTTGTAGGAGCGAGCTTGCTCGCGATGGACGCCAACGCTAACGCGGGGTATCTGGAT
The DNA here is from genome assembly GCF_059420225.1 of Pseudomonas sp. GW821-FHT04D07. Taxonomy (NCBI): domain Bacteria; kingdom Pseudomonadati; phylum Pseudomonadota; class Gammaproteobacteria; order Pseudomonadales; family Pseudomonadaceae; genus Pseudomonas; species Pseudomonas sp. GW821-FHT04D07. The sequence goes on along the minus strand of NZ_JBWKTH010000039.1, from coordinate 21,772 downwards.
AGCCGCGGTGTCTTTACGTCCATCGCGAGCAATCGAGCGTCGACCGGCTGCTCCTACATGAGTAATAGCGAACACCTCGCGGCTCTCGCCCTACAATGTTCGATAATTTTCCTTTTCCCCGGTCTTGATCGATTTTTTCAATCAGGGTTGACTGGTCGTGGGCGCGTTTATCCGTTACTATTTTCGAAAGTGAACATTAATGTTCGAATTCAAATATAGAGAAGACCCTGCGAGGCTCACCGATGAACCCCAGCACCTTGCCTGCCCCACCCCTTGCCGAGATCTATGACATCGCCGTGATTGGCGGTGGTATCAATGGTGTCGGGATTGCCGCGGACGCAGCCGGTCGCGGTCTCTCGGTGTTCCTTTGCGAAAAGGACGACCTGGCCAGCCACACCTCCTCGGCCAGCAGCAAGTTGATCCACGGTGGCTTGCGCTACCTGGAACACTACGAATTCCGTCTGGTGCGCGAAGCCCTGGCCGAGCGTGAAGTCCTGCTCGCCAAGGCCCCGCATATCGTCAAGCCGATGCGCTTCGTCCTGCCGCACCGCCCGCACCTGCGTCCGGCCTGGATGATTCGCGCCGGCCTGTTCCTCTATGACCACCTGGGCAAGCGCGAGAAGCTCGCCGCTTCGAAAAGCCTGAAGTTCGGCACCGACAGCGCGCTCAAGGCCGAAATCACCAGGGGTTTCGAATACTCCGATTGCTGGGTCGACGACGCGCGCCTGGTGGTGCTCAATGCCATGGCGGCGCGGGAAAACGGTGCCCATGTGCACACCCGTACCCGCTGCGTCAGCGCCCGCCGCGGCAAAGGCCTGTGGCAGCTGGAAATGGAGCGCGGCAACGGCGCGCGCTTCTCGATCCAGGCCAAGGCCCTGGTCAACGCGGCCGGCCCTTGGGTCGCCAAGTTCATCAAGGACGATCTGAAGCTGGAATCGCCCTACGGCATCCGTCTGATCCAGGGCAGCCACCTGATCGTGCCCCGGCTGTACGAAGGCGAGCACGCGCACATCCTGCAGAACGAGGACCAGCGCATTGTCTTCACCATTCCGTACCTGGACCGTTTCACCCTGATTGGCACCACCGACCGCGAATACCAGGGCGACCCGGCCAAGGTCAGCATCACCGAAGCCGAAACCGACTACCTGCTCAAGGTGGTCAACGCGCACTTCAAGAAGCAACTGGCCCGCGGCGATATCGTGCACAGCTATTCCGGCGTTCGGCCACTGTGCAACGACGAGTCCGACAACCCTTCGGCGGTCACTCGCGATTACACCCTGGCGCTGTCCGGCGGCAACGATGAAGCCCCGCTGCTGTCGGTGTTCGGCGGCAAGTTGACCACCTACCGCAAGCTCGCCGAGTCGGCGCTGGCTCAACTGGCACCGTTCTTCAAGAACATGAAGCCAAGCTGGACCGCCAGTTCGACCTTGCCCGGTGGCGAAGACATGACCACGCGCCAGGCCCTGAGTCACGAGATCCGCACCCGCTTCGACTGGATTCCGAACGAGATTGCCCGGCGCTGGGCGAGCACCTACGGCAGCCGCACCTGGCGCCTGCTGGAGGGCGTGCAGAACCTCAGCGACCTGGGCGAACACCTCGGTGGCGGCCTCTACACCCGCGAAGTAGATTATCTGTGCCGCGAGGAGTGGGCTTGCGCGGCGGTGGATATCCTGTGGCGACGCAGCAAGCTGGGCCTGTTCACCACGGCGGCCGAGCAGCAACAGTTGCAGCACTACCTGGACAAGGTCGAGCAGCATCGCGGCAAGATCGAAGCGGCCTGATTTCAGGCCCCTCTCAAGACAGAACGTTTCCCTTTGTAGGAGCCGGCTTGCCGGCGATGGCGTCCGCAAGGACGCTGCATGGCCCAAGGGCCTCATCGCCAGCAAGCTGGCTCCCACATTTTTTGCGACACATCCAAGATCACCATAAACCTCGAAAATCACTCCTCCTCCTACATCCCCTTCCCATTCGGTTTTCCGAACAAGCCTTCGCCCACTATTCGGCAAACCGGACGCCAGACGCTCAGAAATCTCTCGAAATAAACAAAAACCCCTTTAAAATCAAAGGCTAAATCCACCCCTCCGAGCCTGGCATGAGTCGTGCTCTACACTCTGTACCGAATACTCAGGCCATCCCTTGGGTCATATGAGCGATTCGAAGTACCCGAGAGTCGGCTGACCGGCTCCATAAGAAAAACAATCTCGAGGAAATCATCTGATGCGCATCGTTCCCCAGCTTCTGGGCGCAGCTATCGCTGTTGCTCTGATCAGTACTCCAGTTTTCGCCGCTGAACTGACCGGCACCCTGAAGAAGATCAAAGAATCCGGCACCATCACCCTCGGGCATCGCGACAGCTCTATTCCGTTCTCCTACATCGCGGATGCATCCGGCAAGCCAGTGGGCTACTCCCACGACATCCAGTTGGCTATCGTCGACGGCATCAAGAAAGACCTCGGCCTGCCGGAACTCAAGGTCAAGTACAACCTGGTCACTTCCCAGACCCGTATCCCGCTGGTGCAGAACGGCACCGTCGACGTCGAGTGTGGTTCCACCACCAACAACGCCGAACGCGGCCAGCAAGTCGACTTCTCGGTCGGTATCTTCGAAATCGGCACCCGTCTGCTGACGAAGAAGGACTCCACCTACAAGGACTTCGCCGACCTCAAGGGCAAGAACGTCGTGACCACCGCCGGCACCACCTCCGAGCGCATCATCAAGGCGATGAACGCCGACAAGCAGATGGGCATGAACGTCATCTCCGCCAAAGACCATGGCGAAGCCTTCAACATGCTCGAAAGCGGCCGCGCCGTGGCCTTCATGATGGACGACGCACTGCTCGCCGGGGAAATGGCCAAGGCCAAGAAGCCCGATGACTGGGCCGTGACCGGTACCGCGCAATCCTACGAAATCTATGGCTGCATGGTCCGCAAGGACGACCCGGCGTTCAAGAAAGCCGTGGATGACGCCATTGTCGGGATCTACAAATCCGGCGAGATCAACAAGATCTACGCCAAGTGGTTCACTCAGCCGATCCCGCCAAAGGGCCTGAACCTGAACTTCCCGATGAGCGACGAGCTCAAGGCGCTGCTGGCCAATCCGAACGACAAGCCAGCACCGGACAAAAAGATCTGATTCAGCCCCCCGGGAGTTGCTTGACACCTGCTGTACTGGCTTCCTCTATTGAGATGGGAAAGACACTCGGACCGCGAGCGGTGCGCGTGTGCCTGACGGAGCACGTCAGGCAGGGCGGAGTCCCGGGAAGCACGTGCGTGACCACTGATTGATCCGAGGGGAGACCCGAATGAATTACAACTGGGACTGGGGCGTGTTCTTCAAGTCCACCGGCGTGGGCAGCGAGACCTATCTCGACTGGTTCATCTCCGGCTTGGGCTGGACCATCGCCATCGCCGTGGTGGCCTGGATCGTTGCACTGATCCTCGGCTCGCTGCTGGGCGTGATGCGCACCGTACCGAACCGCGTAGTGGCAGGTATTGCCACGGTCTACGTGGAAATCTTCCGCAACGTGCCACTGCTGGTGCAGCTGTTCATCTGGTACTTCCTGGTACCCGACCTGCTGCCGCAACACCTGCAGGACTGGTACAAGCAGGACCTGCATCCAACCACCTCGGCCTATCTGAGCGTCGTGGTCTGCCTGGGCCTGTTCACCGCCGCCCGGGTCTGCGAGCAAGTGCGCACCGGGATTCAGGCGCTGCCCCGCGGCCAGGAATCGGCGGCCCGCGCCATGGGTTTCAAACTGCCGCAGATCTACTGGAACGTGCTGCTGCCGCAAGCCTACCGGATCATCATTCCGCCGCTCACCTCGGAATTCCTCAACGTCTTCAAGAACTCCTCCGTGGCCTCGCTGATCGGCCTGATGGAACTGCTCGCGCAGACCAAGCAGACCGCCGAGTTCTCCGCCAACCTGTTCGAAGCCTTCACCCTGGCGACGCTGATCTACTTCACCCTGAACATGAGCCTGATGCTGCTGATGCGCCAGGTGGAGAAAAAAGTCGCGGTGCCCGGCCTGATCTCCGTGGGGGGTAAATAATGGACTTCGATTTCAGTGGTATCGTCCCGGCCATTCCGGGCCTCTGGAACGGCATGTTGATGACCCTGCAGCTGATGGTGCTGGGCGTCGTCGGCGGCCTGGTCATCGGTACGCTGCTGGCGTTGATGCGCTTGTCTTCGAACAAGCTGCTGGCCAATATCGCCGGCGCCTACGTCAACTACTTCCGCTCGATCCCGCTGCTGCTGGTGATCACCTGGTTCTACCTGGCGGTGCCGTTCGTCCTGCGCTGGATCACAGGCGTTGACACGCCGATCGGTGCGTTCACTTCCTGCATCGTGGCATTCATGATGTTCGAAGCGGCGTACTTCTGCGAAATCGTCCGTGCCGGCGTGCAGTCGATCGCCAAGGGCCAGATGGGCGCCGCCCAGGCCCTGGGCATGAGCTATGGCCAGACCATGCGCCTGATCATCCTGCCCCAGGCATTCCGCAAGATGACCCCGCTGCTGTTGCAGCAGAGCATCATCCTGTTCCAGGACACTTCGCTGGTCTACACCGTGGGCCTGGTGGACTTCCTCAACGCCTCGCGCTCCAGCGGCGACATCATCGGCCGCTCCAACGAATTCCTGATCTTCGCCGGTCTCGTCTACTTCACAATCAGCTTTGCCGCCTCGCTGCTGGTCAAGCGTCTGCAAAAAAGGTTTGCCGTATGATCTCTATCAAGAACATCAACAAGTGGTATGGCGACTTCCAGGTGCTGACCGATTGCAGCACCGAGGTCAGCAAGGGCGAAGTAGTGGTGGTCTGCGGTCCTTCGGGCTCGGGCAAGTCCACCCTGATCAAATGCGTGAACGCCCTGGAACCCTTCCAGAAAGGCGACATCGTGGTCGATGGCACCTCCATCGCCGACCCGAAGACCAACCTGCCGAAACTGCGTTCGCGGGTCGGCATGGTGTTCCAGCATTTCGAGTTGTTCCCGCACCTGACCATTACCGAAAACCTGACCATCGCGCAGATCAAGGTCCTCGGCCGCAGCAAGGAAGAAGCGACCAAGAAAGGCCTGCAACTGCTTGATCGCGTCGGGCTCTCGGCCCACGCTCACAAGCACCCGGGGCAACTCTCCGGCGGCCAGCAACAGCGTGTGGCGATTGCCCGCGCCCTGGCGATGGACCCGGTGGTGATGCTGTTCGACGAACCGACCTCGGCGCTCGACCCGGAAATGGTCAACGAAGTGCTCGACGTGATGGTGCAACTGGCCCAGGAAGGCATGACCATGATGTGCGTGACCCACGAAATGGGTTTTGCGCGCAAGGTCGCCAGCCGCGTGATCTTCATGGACCAGGGCAAGATCATCGAAGACTGCAACAAGGATGAGTTCTTCGGCGACATCAGTGCCCGTTCGGACCGTGCGCAGCATTTCCTCGAGAAGATCCTGCAACACTAAAACCCCAGGCTCCCCCTGTAGGAGTCGAGCTTGCTCGCGATGGACGTCAACGATAACACGGGGTACCTGATGCCCCATGGCGCCTGCTCCACCATCGCGAGCAAGCTCGCTCCTACAGGGTTCAGGTGATGGCCGTGCAGACACGCGGTCTGGTTGACCCAAGGCAAACGTGATGAAATGCGACCCCAACCTCTATCGCGCAACGCCGCCATCACTTGCCGTGAAACCCCGCCAGATTCGCCAACTGTTCCTGCCACCGCTGATCATCCTGCTGATGATCGGCCTGGGTTATGCCGGCTATCGCATCAGCGAACACTATGGCATCCGCACCCTCAGCGAAAACGGTGAACGCCAGCTGGAGTTGCACGCCCGCACCGTCGAAAGCGAGATCAGCAAGTACACCTACCTGCCCAGCCTGCTGGAGCTTGAATCCAGTGTCTCGGCCCTGCTCAGGGAGCCCGACGCCGAACACCGCCAAGCCGTCAACGACTACCTCGAAGGCCTGAACCGGCGCAGCCGCAGTCGGGCCATCTATGTGCTGGACACCACCGGCCGGGTACTGGCCACCAGCAACTGGCGCGACGCCGACAGTTACCTGGGCGAAGACCTGTCCTTTCGCGCCTACTTCCAGGACGCCGTGCGCGGTCTGCCGGGACGTTTCTACGGAATCGGCAGCACCAGCGGCGAACCCGGTTATTACCTGGCCCACGGCCTCGAAGAACAAGGCAAGATCATCGGCGTGGCGGTGATCAAGGTGCGCCTCGAAGCCCTTGAAGAACGCTGGCAACGGGCCCGCCTGGAAGCCTTCGTCAGTGACGAGAACGGCATCATCATCCTCTCCAGCGACCCGGCCCGGCGCCTCAAGTCCGTGCGCCCGCTGACCCCGGAGATCAAGGAGCGCCTGGCCCGCAGCCTGCAATATTACTGGTGGCCGCTGAACGAGCTGCAACCCCTGGCCCGCGAACGCCTGGCCGAGGGCGTGGAAACCCTGACCTTCCCAGCCAACACCGAACTGGCCAAGGACGGCGACAGCGTCAGCTACCTGGCCCAAACCCGCCGTCTGAACGACACACCCTGGCACTTCACCCTGCTCACGCCCCTGCAGGACCTGCGGCGAGAAGCCGCCAACCAGGGCATCCTGGTGGCCGTGGCCTTCGCCCTGGTGGCCTTCCTGCTGATCGCCTGGAACGAACGGCGCAAGGTCATCGCCACCCGCCTGGCCGCCCGCGAGGCCCTGGAGGAAGCCAACAGTCAGCTGGAACGGCGGATCGCCGAACGTACCGTTGACCTGCGCGCCAGCAACGACCGGCTCAAGGACCAGATCCGCGAACGACGCCAGGCCGAGGAAACCCTGCGCCGCGCCCAGGACGAACTGGTCCAGGCCGGCAAGCTGGCCGCCATCGGCCAGATGTCCACCAGCATCGCCCATGAACTCAACCAGCCGCTGGCGGCGCTGCGTACCCTGTCCGGCAACACCGTGCGTTTCCTCGAACGCGGTGAACTCGACACCGCCAGCACCAACCTGCGCACCATCAACGACCTGATCGACCGCATGGGCCGGATCACCGCCAGCCTGCGCGCCTTTGCCCGACGCGGCGACGACAAGGGCGAGTCGAGCCTGGCCAAGGCCATCGACGCTGCCTTGCAGGTTCTCGGCAGCCGGATCGAAACCCAGCGCCTGGAAGTCCATCGCGACTTCGACGACGTGCAACTGGCCATCGACCAGACCCGCCTGGAACAGATCCTGGTCAACCTGATCGGCAACGCCCTCGACGCCATGCAGGCGCAAGCGCTGCCGGAACTGTGGCTGGAAGGCGACTTCGTCGAAGGCAAATACCGCCTGCTGGTGCGCGACAACGGTCACGGCATCGAGCCTGAGGCGCGCAAGCACCTGTTCGAACCTTTCTTCACCACCAAGCCGGGAGAACAGGGCCTCGGCCTCGGCCTGACCCTCTCCGCCAGCCTGGCGGCGGCGGCCGGTGGCCACCTCGGGGTCGAACACCCAGCCACGGGCGGCACCGCCTTCGTTCTCACTTTACCGCGGGTCCCCCCTGCCAAGGCCGAGCCGATATGAACAACGACCTCACTGTCCTGATTGTCGAGGACGACCCGCATGTCTTGCTCGGTTGCCAGCAGGCGCTGTCCCTGGAAGATATCCCCTGCGAAGGCGTCGGCAGTGCCGAGGAAGCCCTGGCCCGGATCGGCGACAACTTCCCCGGCATCGTCATCAGCGATATCCGCCTGCCGGGCATCGATGGTCTGGAGCTGCTGACCCGGCTCAAGGCCCGCGACCGCAGCCTGCCGGTGGTGCTGATCACCGGCCACGGCGATATCTCCATGGCTGTCGGTGCCATGCGCAACGGCGCCTATGACTTCATGGAGAAACCCTTTTCCCCGGAACGCCTGGTGGACGTCGCCCGCCGTGCCCTGGAACAACGCGGGCTGGCCCGGGAAGTCTGGTCGTTACGGCGGCAACTGGCCGAGCGCGACTCGCTGGAGGGACGGATCATCGGGCGCTCGCCGGCCATGCAGAACCTGCGGGAATTGATTGCCAATGTCGCCGACACCTCGGCCAACGTACTGATCGAAGGCGAGACCGGCACCGGCAAGGAACTGGTTGCCCGCTGCCTGCATGACTTCAGCCGGCGCCAGTCGCAACAGTTCGTCGCGCTCAACTGCGGTGGGCTGCCGGAGAATCTGTTCGAGAGCGAAATCTTCGGCCATGAGGCCAACGCGTTCACCGGCGCCGGCAAACGGCGTATCGGCAAGATCGAGCACGCCCATGGCGGCACGCTGTTCCTCGACGAAGTGGAAAGCATGCCGATTGCCATGCAGATCAAACTGCTGCGGGTCTTGCAGGAGCGCACCCTGGAACGCCTGGGCTCGAACCAGAGCGTGGCCGTCGATTGCCGAGTCATCGCCGCCACCAAGTCCGACCTCGACGAACTCGGCCGCGCCGGAGAGTTTCGCAGCGACCTGTATTACCGGCTGAACGTGGTGACCCTGGAACTGCCGCCCCTGCGCGAGCGGCGCGAGGACATCCTGCAATTGTTCGAACATTTCCTCCAGCAATCCTCCCTGCGTTTCGACCGTATCGTGCCGGAGCTGGACAACCAGACCTTGTCCAGCCTCATGAGCCACGACTGGCCGGGCAATGTCCGCGAACTGCGCAACGTCGCCGAGCGTTTCGCCCTGGGCCTGCCGCCCTTCAAGAAAGCCGGCGCGCAAAGCAGCGGCGGGCTGGGCTTTGCCGAAGCGGTGGAAGCTTTCGAGCGCAACCTGCTCAACGATGCCCTGCAACGCAGCGGCGGCAATCTGAGCCAGGCCAGCCACGAACTGGGCCTGGCCAAGACCACCTTGTTCGACAAGGTCAAGAAGTACGGCTTGAGCCACTGACCGCGAGTATTGACGATGGATTTACTGTTGAAAGCCGCGCTCGGCGCGGCGATGGTGGTGTTGCTGGCCGCGCTGTCGAAAACCCGCAATTACTACATTGCCGGGCTGGTGCCGCTGTTCCCGACCTTTGCCCTGATCGCTCACTACATCGTCGGCAAGACGCGCTCAACCGATGACCTGAAGACCACGATCCTGTTCGGCATGTGGTCGATCATCCCCTATTTCATCTACCTGGCGACCCTGTATGTGCTGGTAGACCGGCTGCGCCTGGAGGTGTCGCTGGCGCTGGCGGTACTCGCCTGGTTGCTGGCGGCCAGCGTGCTGGTCAGCCTCTGGCTGCGTTTTCACACTTGAGTCCCGGGCACCCGCGTCGATTTGTACTGGCCCGTCCTTTGCATTTGCCGGCAAAGCCCTTACGCTGTGTGTTTTTTTACCAACACCGAAGCGAAACCGGGCGGCCGTGCAATCCTCGCCCCGCCATCAAGTGTTGATTATGTTGTTCTAGGAGCTGTTTCCGTGTCCCTTGGCGTTATTTTTCTGGTGCTTTTTTCCGTGGTCCTGGACGTGGTCGGCCAGCTCTGTTTCAAGATGGGCCTCGACCGTCTGCCAGAGCTGGACGGCGGCTTCCGACTGAAAGCCTTCTGGGGTCAGGTCTTCAACGCCCCACTGTTGTGGTGCGGGATCGGTTCCTATGCCATCGAGTTCTTTGTCTGGATCGAAGCCCTGTCGCGGGCACCGCTGAGCCTGGTATTCCCCATCGGCGCGCTGGCGTATTGCGGTGTAGTGCTGGCGGGCAAGGTGGTGCTGGGCGAAACCGTCAGCCGCCGTCGCTGGCTCGGCACGCTGGTGATCACCGCCGGCGTGATGCTGGTGGCCATTTCCGGCGCTTGAGGGCTCCATTCATGTTTGAAGGAAAGTGTTGATGAGCGGTGCAAAACACATTGATTGGTTGCATGGGCGTTTTGGCACCATTGTGCTCTGGGCCTTGCTGATCGCTTGCGAAAGCGGCGGACAGATCGCTTCCAAAATCGGTGGCGATCTGTTGGGGCAGAGCGATTTCAGCCTGCAATGGCTGCAAGCGGTGCTGCTCAACCCCGGTGTCTGGGTAGCGGTAGCCTGTTATATCGGGGCGTTTTTCGTCTGGATGCTGATTCTGCGACGCAGCACGCTGTCGCTGGCGTTTCCGCTGAGCTCGCTGGTGTTTGTCGCGGTGCTGCTGGCGTCCTGGCTGGGGCTCAATGAGCAGATCAGCCTGCTGCACTGGATCGGTGTGGCGGTGATCATCGGTGGGATTGCGCTGCTGGCCGAAGGCGAGAAGAACTAGCCGACGATGGCGGCGAGCGTGACACCGCTATCGCCAGCAAGCTGGCTCCTACAAATCCGAGCCACGCCGCGAACTATTGTGGGAGCTGGCTTGCCAGCGATGACGTCGGTGAATATGACATCGCCATCGCCGGCAAGCCGGTTCCCACAAGGTCCGTATTCCGGCCTCAGAACTTGTAGCTGATCGCCGTCTGGATCTGACCCTGGTCATTGTCGCCCTTCTGCTTGACGATGCTGCTGTCCGCCGCCGAACCCACCAGGTGAATCCAGCTGGCACTGGTCATCAGCGACCAGTTGCCGCCCAGCGGGAAAGCAAAGCTCTGGGTCAGGGTCAGGTTCTGGAAGCCGCCGCCGGCATGGTACTGGCTGATCCCCGAAGCCTGCGCCTCCTGGGCACTCACCCCGAAGAAGGTCTGGGCCTGGCGTTCATCGGCAAAGTGCGCGGTGAAATTGCTGCGGCCGATAATCCCCATGCCCAACGGATACCCCAGTTCACCGCCCATCCGGCCCAACAGGCCGCCCTGGCCGCCAGCGCCGCCGACGGCACTGCCGAGCTCGGCGAACAGCCGCCAGAAGTCGGCCGGCGCATATTCCACGTAACCGCCTACCAGCCCCATGTCCGGTACATCGCGCAGGCCGCGCAACGAACCGTTGGAGTTGCGCCCGGGAATGTAATTGGCAAAAGGCCCGACACTGAAACCGTTGGCCTTGAATGCCGCCCAGGTCAGGCCATCGTCGCCGCTGAGGCTGAAATTGCCCCAGTCCAGATCCACGTACGGCAGCGGCGTCACTTCATACCGGCTACCCGACGGATCATAGGGTTGATAACCCAACCCAGCCCCCACCTGTCCGGTCGGACCTTCGTCAGCCAGGGCGGCATGACTCCAGCCCCCCAGGGAAAACAGGCCGGCCAGCAGCAATGAGGAGGTCAGACGAATCATGAAAAATGTCCTTGTCGATACATGCCTGGCGCGATCATAAACGCGACTTTTTATAGGCAAGCACTGATGTTGTTTGTAGGAAGCTACAAATTTTGTAGCTCCGTGTACGTAGTCGGATACATGCAGGGGATATTCCCTACGAGAATACCGGATTTGAGCACTTGGCACACTCCGTGCTCTGCGTAGGGAATGCGCAGTGTGCGCTCTTATTCAACAGGTACAAGTAGATGATGCACTGGCATATCGTGTGTGATTTCGATGGGACCATCTCCCGCACCGACGCGATCGACAACATCCTTGAGCGTTTCGCCGACCCGAGCTGGGAAAGCATCGAGCAAGAGTGGCTGGACGGTCATATCGGTTCGCGCGAATGCCTCAGCCGCCAACTGGCGCTGGTCAAGGCTTCGCCAGCGGATTTGCTGGCGTACTTCGACACCATCGATATCGACCCGGATTTCCCGGACTTCGTCGATCATGTCATGGGCCTCGGCGCCTCCATCGAAGTGGTCAGCGACGGCATCGAACAAGGCATCGCGCGGATCCTCTCGCGCAACTACGTGACCTTGCTGCCGATTCTCGCCAACCGCCTGCGCCAGGTCGACCACAACAGCTGGCGCATCGATTTCCCGTACTCCAGCGACGCCTGCCGCGCCGCCTCCGGCAACTGCAAATGCAAGTCCGCGCCCAAGGGCAAGCGCATCCTGGTGATCGGCGACGGTCAATCGGACATGTGCGTGGCCGGCACCGCCGACTTCGTCTTCGCCAAGGGCCGCCTGGCCGAGCATTGCGAACGCAACAACATTCCTTACGCGCGCTTCGACTCCTTCGCCGAGCTGCCGGCCATGCTGGCCCTGCTGCCGAACGACATCGCGGCGAACGCCGGCAACTACTCTATCGATCTTGAACAACAGGAACTCTTCCACCATGTCTGATATTCGTATCGCTACAGCCGAAGACCAGGTGCTTCTGGAAAAAGAAGCCAAATATTGCTCCTACGGCGATACAGTCCACTACATCGAACCACCGCGCATTTTCAGCCGTTGCGAAGGTTCCTACGTCTGGGACACCGAAGACCAGGCCTACCTCGACCTGCAAATGTGGTACTCGGCGGTCAACTTCGGCTACGCCAACCCACGTCTGAACAACGCCCTGAAGAAACAGATCGACACCCTGCCGCAGATCGCCAGCCAGTACCTGCACAAAGGCAAGATCGAACTGTCGGAAATGATCGCAGTCGACGCCAAGAACAAGTTCGGCCTCGACGGTCGCGTACACTTCAACGTCGGCGGTTCGCAGTCCATCGAAGACTCGCTGAAGGTCGTGCGTAACGCCACCAACGGCAAGAGCCTGATGTTCGCCTTCGAAGGCGGCTACCACGGCCGTACCCTGGGCGCATCCTCGATCACTTCGAGCTACCGCTACCGTCGCCGCTACGGCCACTTCGGCGAGCGCGCACAGTTCATCCCGTTCCCGTACCACTTCCGCGGCCCGAAAGGCATGACCAAGGAAGAATACGGCAGCCACTGCGTGCAGCAGTTCGCCCGTCTGTTCGAAACCGAATACAACGGTGTCTGGGACCCTAAAGTCGGTACCAGTGAATACGCCGCGTTCTACGTCGAGCCGATCCAGGGCACCGGCGGCTACGTGATCCCGCCGATGAACTTCTACAGCGAGCTGAAGCAGGTCCTCGACCAGCACGGCATCCTGATGGTCGTCGACGAAATCCAGATGGGCTTCTGGCGCACCGGCAAGCTGTGGTCGATCGAACACTTCGACGTCAAGCCGGACGTGATCGTCTTCGGCAAGGCGCTGACCAACGGTCTGAACCCGCTGGGCGGCATCTGGGCCCGTGAAGAACTGATCAACCCGAAGATCTTCCCACCAGGCTCCACCCACTCCACTTTCGCCTCGAACCCACTGGGTACGGCCGTTGGCCTGGAAATGTTCAAAATGACCAGCGAAGTCGACTACGGCGCGATGGTCATGGCCAAGGGCAAGTACTTCCTCGAAGGCCTGCAAGAGCTGCAGAAACGTTTCCCGATCATCGGCGACGTCGACGGCCTGGGCCTGGCCCTGCGCTGCGAAATCTGCACCGCCGACGGCTTCACCCCGGACAAGGCGACCCTGGACTACATGGTCGAGGAAGGCATGAAGGGCGACATGGTGGTTGATGGCCAGAAACTCGGCCTGATCCTCGACGTCGGCGGCTACTACAAGAACGTGATCACCCTGGCGCCGTCGCTGGAAATCAGCTACCCGGAAATCGACCTGGGTCTGAAACTGCTCGAGCAGCTGCTGAACCGAGCCATGAAGCGGTGAACATGACACCTATCGATCTGGGCGAAGGTGATGCTGGCTTCGTACTCGGCTCGGGTCCGGTCGGGATCTTGCTGATCCACGGCCTGACCGGCACCCCGACGGAACTCCGTCGGGTGGCCCAGGGCCTGGCCAAGAAGGGCAACTGCACGGTTTACGTGCCGACCCTGGCCGGGCACTGCGGCGGCAACGAAGACCTGCAAGCCACCGGCTGGCTGGACTGGTATGAAGGGGTACGCAAGACGTTCGTGGCGGTGAAACAACGCCACGAACAGGTTTTCGTCGGTGGCCTGTCCATGGGTGCGGTGATGTCCATGTACGTGGCCTCCGAGCATCCGGGCCAGGTCGCCGGGCTGTTGATGTATTCGACGACCCTGCGCTACGACGGCTGGAGCATTCACAAGCTGGCGTTCCTGACGCCGTTGCTGATGAAGATCCCGTTCGGCGTGCACATCTGCCGTTTCGAAGAAAAACCGCCGTATGGCATCAAGAACGAACGCCTGCGGGCCATCGTCGAGCGCCAGATGAAAGCCGGCCAGAGCAGCGATGCCGGGCTGTTGACCATGGAAGGCATCACCGTGCGCGAACTGCACCGGATGAACGCCGTGGTCATGCGCCGCATGCCATCGATCAAGACCCCGGCCCTGGTGATTCACTCCATCGAGGACGACATCACCAGCCCGTGGAACGCCGACTACGTCGAGCGTCACCTGGGCGGCCCGGTGACCAAGGTCATGCTCGATAACTGCTATCACATGATCACCGTCGACCTGCAATACAAGGAAGTGATCGAGCTGAGCGCCGACTATGTCGAGCGTTTGAGCGGCGCCTCGAGCGAGCCTGAAGCACAGCGGCAACAAGCCTAAGGAAAGACCCGTGATCAGCGCCCAAGCCTTCTCGACCATCGAGGCTATCGACCGTAACGCCTGGAACGATTGCTTTGTCGGCGTCCTGGAGAATTGGGAGTATTACCTGGCAGTGGAGAAAGCCGGCATCGAAGACTTTGAATGGCGCTACCTGGCGCTGTTCGAAGAGGGTCGTTTGCTGGCGGTCGCCCCCGCCTTCCTGACTTCCTACAAGCTCGACACCACGGTGCAGGGTTTGGTTAAACGCATCACCGGCTGGATCAATCGATTCTTGCCGGGATTGCTCGAATTTCCGCTCTACGCCATCGGCTCACCGGTGGCGGAGCGCTGCACGGCCGGGATGGCCAGCCATGTGCCGCCGGCACGGCGCCAGGCCCTGCTCGAACAGTTGCTGGCCCTGGCCCACGACGACGCCCGGCAATTGGGTATCCGCCTGATCGCCGTCAAGGATGCGCCCAGCGACGACCACGACTGGCGCCGCGGCTGCAAGGCGGCCGGCTACCAGGCCATGCCCAGCCTGCCCAACGCGCTGCTGCCGATCCCATTCGGTTCCATCGACGCCTACCTGGGCACCCTGGACAAGACCACCCGCAAGGACCTGCGGCGCAAGCTGCGGGCGTCGGGACCACGAATCGAATGGCGACGCAACATCGACGATGTGCTGCCACGGATCATGGACCTGTACCAGGCGACGCTGGCCCGTAGCGAACTGCAATTCGAACGGCTGCCGGCGGGTTACTTCACCAACGTACTCGAACACATGGACGAGCGCGCGGCCTGTGTCCTGTACTGGGCTGGCGAACGACTGGTGGCGTTCAACCTGGTGCTGTTCGACGGCGAACGCTTGATCGACAAGTTTTTCGGCCATGAGGTGAACCAACGCCGCGAGCCCAATCTCTATTTCCGCAACTGGCTGGCCAATGTCGAGTACTGCATTCGCCACCGGATCCCGGTCTACGAATCCGGGCAGGCCGGTTACGCCAGCAAGATTCGCCTGGGGTGCAGCTTCCAGGGCAACAACATGTTTTTCCACCATCGCAACTGGCTGATCAACCATGTCCTCAGAGGGGTTAAATTGTTGGTTCGCCCGGATCGATTCGACCCTGCCATGTCTGCTGCGATAAGCGAAACCTGATGACCAACACGCCAGAACGCCGCCGTAAACGACGCCCCTTCTCGATCTCGCGCTGGAGCGTACAACGCAAGTTGCTGCTGGCGTTCTGGCTGGTCAGCGTGGTGCCGACCATGATTGCCGCGGAGCTGGCGGCGACCACCCTGTCGCAGATTTTCGACAGCAACGTGCGCATCTGGCTGCAAGAGTCGACCAAGGTGGTCAAGGATGAAATCAGCGAGATCAAGCGTTCCAACGCCCGTGTCGCGCAGTTGTTCCTGCTCTACACCCGCCCGCCCAGCTCGCGCCGGGCCGCCAAGCATGACAAGCTGACCGCCGACATCGCCGACGCCATGGGCATTGACCTGGTGGCGCTGGTGCGCACCCAGGATCACAAGGTGGTGTTCACCACCCAGCCGGACGACATCGTCTCGCAGATCAGCACCGCGCCGAATGCCGTGCTGCAGACCATCCAGATCGCGGGCGCAACCACCGGCGTGGTGGTCTCGACCTTCGACACCACCCAGGACGGCGTCGACTACCAGATGGTCATCGCCACCTACCTGGACAGCAGTTTCCTCAACAGTGTCGCCGACGTGCACTCCCTGGACCTGCGCCTGTACCTGGCCAACCCCCAGGGCTTTTCCGAAATTTTCTCCACCCAGCGCTTCGAAGACCACCCCAGCAACGTGCCCGACAGCATCACCGACACCCTGCGTGAAACCCGCCAGCCCAGTGAAGTTTTCACCACCCGTTACAGCGGGTTGTACTGGCCGATCTTCAACGACACCGGCGACCTGCAGGGGGTGATTTTCAGCGGCCTGCTGCGCCATACCAGCCTGGTCGGCCTGGTCAACCAGAGCAACCTGTTCATCCTGATCTTCATGCTCGGTTCGGTGCTGTCGCTGAGCGTCGGCTGGCTGGTTTCGCGGCGCCTGACCCTGCCCTTGCGCGGCTTGGCCGAAGGGGTCAGCGCGGTGATCTCCGGCGACTACAGCAAACGTATCCCGGTGACCGGCAGCGACGAACTGGCGGAACTGAGCCACACCTTCAACCACATGACCGAACGCCTGGGCGAACTGCATCACCTCGAAGCCCAGTTGCGCCGCCGCGACCGCCTGCACGCCCTGGGCGAGGTCGCCATGGGCCTGGCCCACGAAATCCGCAACCCGTTGGGCATCATCAAAACCGCCACGCAGTTGCTGCACCGCCGGGCCAACCTGCTGGACACCGACAAGCGCCACCTGGAATACGTGATCAGCGAGGTCTCGCGGATCAACGACCTGATCACCGAATTCCTCGATTTCGCCAAGCCCAGCGCACCGATTCGCGCGCTCTACCCGGCCCGCGAGCTGGCCGAGGAAATCCTCGGCTTCTGCGCCCCGGAACTGGCGATCCACAATATCGACGCGCAGATCGACGACCAGGCACCCGGCGCCACCCTGTATGCCGACTCGCGGCAGTTGAAGCAGGCGTGCCTGAACCTGATCCTCAATGCCATCGACGCCATGCCCAAGGGCGGGCGCCTGACCATTGGTATTGCCAAGGACCCGCGATACACCATCATCAGTGTTTCCGACACCGGCCAGGGTATCGAGCCGGACATGATCGAGCGTATTTTTACACCGTTCGTCACCACCAAGGCCTCGGGCACCGGCCTGGGCCTGGCGAAGGTCTATTCGATCATGGAAAACCATGACGGGCGTATCGAGTGCCTCAGCGAAAAAGATGCCGGCGCGACCTTCAACCTGTACATTCCGGCCCATGGTGGTGACCTGGATCACGAGGATGAGGAAGAAGAAAATGACGCATAACGTTCTGGTGGTCGATGACGAGCCCAAGCTCTGCGACCTGCTGAGCTCGGCGCTGAGCCAGAACGATATCCGCGTCTTCACCGCCGGCAATGGTCTGGAGGCCCTGGCCGTGCTGGAACAGGAAGAAATCGACCTGATCATCAGCGACTGGCGCATGCCCGGCATGGACGGGCCGCAGTTACTGGCCGAGGTCAAGCTGCGTTTCCCGCAACTGCCGGTCATTGTGATGACCGCCTACAGCACCGTGAAGAATGCCGTGCAATCGATGCGCAATGGCGCCTTCGACTATATCGCCAAGCCGTTCGACATCGACGAGCTGGACATCACCGTCAACAAGGCCTTGCAATTTCGCGACATCCTGCGGGATAACGCGCGCCTGCGCGCCGAACTCGACGAACACCAGCAGATCGACAGCCTGGTGGGCGACAGCCCGACCTTCCGCCGGGTGCTGCAGGCCGTGGACTCGGTGCGCGAGAGCAACGCCACGATCCTGCTGACCGGCGAAAGCGGCACCGGCAAGGAAATGGTCGCCCGGGCCATCCACAAACACGGCAACCGCGCCGATATGCCGTTTGTCGCGGTCAACTGCGCGGCGATTCCCGAGGGTTTGCTGGAAAGCGAGATGTTCGGTCATCGCAAGGGCGCTTTTACCGGGGCCGTCGCGGACCGGGTCGGGCGCTTTATGCAGGCCGACAAGGGCACGCTGTTTCTCGATGAAATCGGCGATATGCCGCTGGCGTTGCAAGCCAAGATCCTCCGGGCGCTACAAGAGCGGATCATCGAGCCGGTGGGCGACCCGCGCGAGCGCAAGGTCGACGTGCGAGTGATTGCCGCGACCAACAAGAACCTGCTGCAAGCGGTGGCTGACAAGGCGTTTCGCGAAGACCTGTATTACCGCCTGAACGTCTTCCCGATTCCCCTGCCCGCCCTGCGTGACCGGGTCGAGGACATCGCCCCGCTGGCCCGGCATTTCGCCCATACCCTGGGCGCCACGGCCGGCAAACGCATCGACGGTTTCAGCGCGCAAGCCTTGCAGGCGATGCTCAACTACCCGTGGCCGGGGAATATCCGTGAACTGCAGAATTGTGTGGAACGGGCGACCATTGTCGCGGCCGGGCACATGATCGAAGAGACCGACCTGCCAGCTTATCTGTTCGAGTCGACGCCGCCGTCAAACAGCGGCGCAGCGCTGCCGGGGGTTGCCCCGGGCCTGCCGAAAGACCTCGACGCGGCCCTGGCGGACGTCGAGAAAGCCTATATCCTCGCGGCCCTGCAGGAAAGTAATGGCGTGCAGGCGGCGGCGGCGCAATTGATCGGGATTTCCGAGCGCAGCTTCTGGTATCGCCTGAAGAAACTGGCGATCCACGTCGACAAGATCATCCGCTGACCCCATACAACGATTTTGAAAACACCGCATCACCTGTAGGAGCTGGCTTGTCGGGTTATGGCAGCACGAAACTTTGGGGTGATACGCAACATTGTGGGAGCCGGCTTGCTGGCGATGGCGCCCGGATGAACGCCGCAAGGCTCAAGGGCCTCATCGCTGGCAAGCCAGCTCCTACTTCCCTCAGAGCTGCGCCCAGCGACTGACATCGCCCTGATGTCGGCGCAGGTACGGCAGCACCGCGGCCAGCAATGGCGCCTTGAACGCCTCCTGGAAACGATGGGCCAGCCCCGGGATCAACACCAACTGGCTGCCCTGGATATGCGCCGCCAGGTGCACACCGTGCATCACCGGCAACAACGGATCGGCGGTGCCATGGACCACCAGGGTCGGCACCCGCAGTTGATTGAGCAACGGCACCCGGCTCGGCTCGGCGAGAATCGCCATGATCTGACGCTTCACCCCTTCCGGATTGAAGGCCCGGTCATAGGACGCCGCCGCCTGCTGCAACAACTTGCGCCGGTCATCACGTACCTCAGGGCTGCCCAGGGCGGCCAGCAGGTCGGCCTGTTGCTCGATCGCCACCTCGCGATTCGGCGCGCTGCGCCGCGAGAGCAACTGCACCAGCGCCGCGTTCGGCGCCGGCAGGCCCTCGGCACCGGAACTGCTCATCACCAGGGTCAGGCTCTCGACCCGCTCCGGCGCCATCGCCGCCACGTGCTGGGCAATCATGCCGCCCATGCTGGCGCCGAGCACATGGAACTGCTGGACCTGCAATGCATCCATCAGGCCCAGGGCATCGCCGGCCATATCGGTCAGGGTATAAGGCGCCGCCACCGGCAAGCCAAGCTTGTAGCGCAGCACTTCGAAGGTCAGGTTGGCGCTGGTCGGCGCCTGGCGCCAGGTGGACAGGCCGACATCGCGATTGTCATAGCGAATCACCCGGAAGCCCTGCTGACAGAGCGCGACCACCACTTCATCCGGCCAGTGGATCAGTTGCCCGCCCAGGCCCATGACCAGCAGCAAGGCCGGATCCGAGGCACGCCCGATACTCTGGTAGGCCAGGCTGACCTTCTCCAGTTCGACCCGTTGGGTCGGAACATTGACATCGCATCTTGACGCCGCAAAAGACGGCAGGCCGAACAGCAGTGCGACCAGGAAAATGACTACACGCATGAAAACACCGAAACGCAGAACCCCATTGAGGCGCGAGTTTGATGTTATTTGTTCAATGGCGCTGCCACAGTTCAGTGACAGTTTGATGAAGATTGCCGAATGGCACCCTGCCAAGGCAACATGAGACAAACTCATACCCTGCCCGCCACTCACAAAATTTTCTCATGGAGCGCCCCGGTGCTGGAAATCCGTCACTTGAAAACCCTTCACGCGCTACGCGAGGCCGACAGCCTGGTAGAAGCCGCCGAACGCCTGCACCTGACCCAGTCGGCCCTGTCCCACCAGTTCAAGGAACTGGAAGAGCGCCTGGGCATGCCGTTGTTCGTGCGCAAGACCAAGCCGGTGCGCTTTACCAGCGCCGGGCTGCGCCTGCTGCAACTGGCGGACGCCAGCCTGCCGTTGCTGCGCGCGGCGGAGCGGGATATCGCGCGCCTGGCCGGTGGCACCGCCGGCCGCCTGCACATGGCGATCGAATGCCACAGCTGCTTCCAGTGGCTGATGCCGACCATCGACCAGTTCCGCGATGCCTGGCCGGAAGTCGAGCTGGACCTGGCCTCGGGTTTTTCCTTCGCCCCGCTGCCGGCCCTGGCCCGTGGCGATCTGGACCTGGTGGTGACCTCCGACCCGGTGGAACTGGTGGGCATCACCTACGTGCCGCTGTTCACCTACGAGGCCATGCTCGCGGTAGCCAACCAGCATGCATTGGCCAACAAGCCCTATATCGTGCCCGAGGACCTGCTCAAGGAAACCCTGATCACCTACCCGGTGGAGCGCGACCGGCTGGATATCTTCACCCGTTTCCTCGAACCCGCGGACGTCGAACCGGCGCAGGTACGCACCTCCGAACTGACCGTGATGATGATGCAACTGGTGGCCAGCGGTCGCGGCGTCTGCGGCATGCCCCATTGGGCGCTGCACGAATACAGCTCACGGGGTTACGTCAAGGCCAAGCGGCTGGGCGAGAAAGGCCTGTTCGCCACGTTGTATGCGGCGGTGCGCACCGACATGCTGGATGCACCGTACATGCGTGACTTCCTGCTGACCGCCAAGGACACCTCGTTCTCCACGCTTGACGGGGTCAGCGCAGTGCGTTGAAGCCCGTCAAGCGTCATCTGGTCGAAGGGGCTCAGGCGGTGGTCATTAGCGAGGCACGATAAAACGGCAGGATCAGGTCCCGTGTCAATGGCGCGAGGAACAGGCCACCGTCGCCGGCGGGATCGATCCAGACCACCTCTTCGATCTCGGCAGCGGCCTCCAGCGGTTCGTCGGTATGGACCCGGAACAGCTCGGCCACCACCTTGTGACCCGGCTCATTGGCCGCCGCGGCCGCGAACTGACCGAGATAGGTGGCGGCGGCCGTGTCGATGAGCAGCCCCAACTCTTCTTCAAGCTCGCGGGCCAGGGCATTCACCGGTTGCTCATCGGCTTCGATCTTGCCGCCTGGCTGCATGAAGGCCCGGGTGCCGCGTTTGCGCACCAACAGGGTACGGCCGTCGGGACCGATCAGCAGGGCGGCGGCAATTCGGATAATTTTGGAGGTCATGGAGGTCACAGCGGCCTTGGCAAAAGGCCGCAGGATCACATGGGCCGCGCTGATCGCGCAATCATGCGAAAGCCGCAGAACCTTGTAGGAGCCGGCTTGCTGGCGATGGCGGTTTATCAGGCGACAACGATGTCGACTATGAGATCGCCATCGCCAGCAAGCTGGCTCCTATGTATGGACTCGCCCACCCTGTCAACACGCTTTGAACACTGCTACCCGGTTGCATCTATGTATCAGGCCTATTCGAGGAAGCACTATTTGCTTCTGGCCAACATTGGGTGAGCTCGCGAAATGTCGATTACAGTGAGGCCACGAAGGCCAGTAGGAGCCTAGACATTTATCCGCGACGGTCTGACCTGGGGGTCAATGTTCTTCAGCAGCGGTTGAGGTGACTCAGCACCCCGGTGGTAGAACTCGGTCGATTAATGCACCGCCGCCTCCTGATTACCCAT